>VERC01000243.1 GCA_018882825.1 Acidimicrobiia bacterium
GTGAGGAAGGCCACCGCCGATTCCACGGCCCGATCGACCGCCTCGCGCTCGGCGCCGCCCAGTGGGGAACCACCACCGGCATGCACGCTCAGTACCCGTACCGTCAGTCCCAATGACGAGGCCAGGTGGGCCACGCGGGGCAGGATCATGGCCGAGACCGGCGAGCCGTCGGTGGTCATGCCCAGTACGCCACCCGCCAGCGGGGAGCGACGGTGCGCGTGGGGGCCGAGCAGCACCACCGGTCGGTCGGAGCGCTTGAGCAGATCCTCGGCCACCGATCCGAGCAGCGCCTTGCCCACGCCCGATCGTCCATGGGTGGCCATGACCACCAGTGAGCCTACGCCGGCGGCCTCGGCGATGGCGCTGGCGGGAAAGGTGTCGGGTGCGACGGCGGTCGAGTGGGGTGCCTGCAGCGTCGCCGCCATGGTGGTCAGGTAGTCGGCCAGTTCCTCCGCCGTACTGCCCCAACCCGCAGTCATGCACAGGACCGACGCGCCCAGTGTGGTGGCCAGTTCGTCGGCCACGGGCAACGCCGTCTCCGACAGCGACGACTCGTCGAGTGGTACGACGATCGAGGTGATCGAGTCGGCCATTGCTCCTCCGGGGGCAGGGATGATGGTCATGTTCGCACGTTGCCGAGGGGGTGACATCCCGCTGGTGGGGTCAGGGATGGAGCAGGACGGTGGCGTCGATCCCGCCTCCCGGAGCGGCGCGCAGCTCGGCGGTACCGCGATCGGTCTCCACCAGTCGGCGGACGATGGCCAGTCCCAGTCCGCTCCCGCCCAACGACTCCCCGTCGGCGGCGGGGCGCCGTGCCGATGCGCGCCAGAAGCGGTCGAAGGCCCGTTCGCGTTGTTCGGCGTCGAGACCCGGACCCTGATCGACCACGTGCACCCCCACCATCGAGCGGTCGTCGACGGGCTCGACGTCGACCCGAAGGGTCACGGAGGCCCCGGGCGGGGAGTGGTCGATGGCGTTGGCGAGCAGGTTGTCGAGCACCGACTCGAGGTGGTCGGTCGTGGCGCGGGCGCGCCGGTCGGTGTCGACGACGACGAGGGTCACGGCGCGCTCGGCTGCCAACGGTTCCCACGCCTCGGCTCGCCCGGCGAGGATCGGTGCCAGCGGGACCGGTTCGGGAAGGGCGGCTCGCGCCCGCTCGGCCCGGGCCAGCACCAGCAGACCGTCCACCAGACGCGACATCCGCTGCACCTCGCGCCGGGCCCCTTCGAGATCATCGGCGATCGACTCGTCGGCATCGGCCTCCAACATCTCGAGGCGGAGTCGCAACGCGGTGAGTGGTGTGCGCAGCTGATGCGAGGCGTCGGCCACGAAGTGTTCCTGGGCGGAGACCAGTTCCTCGAGCCTCGCAGCGGTGGAGTTGAAGGCCGAGGCCAGATCGCGGACCTCGGGTGGTCCGGCGCGCTCGTCGGCCCGTGTCGACAACTCCCCCTCGCCGATGCGGGTGGCGGCGCGTTGCAGACCGGCGATGGGCCCGGTCACCCAGCGGGCGAACAGGATCCCGAGGCCGGCGGCGACGGCCAGTGTCACCAAGCCGGCGCCCGCCAACAGGAGCCAGTAGCGACGGACCCTGGCATCGACCTGACCGGTCTCGTAACTGACGCGCACCGCGCCGAGTGTTCGCTCACCCGCCGACACCGGCACGGCGACGTAGAGCAGACCGGTGCCCAGGGTCGCGGACCAGCGCGTGCCTTCGGCCACCTCACCCTCGAGGGCCGTGGCGATCTCGGGACGCGAGGCGAAGGTGCGCTGACCGACCGCCGCCGGCTCGGAGTCGGCGAGCACGTCACCGTTCGCATCGACGATCACGGCCCGACCACCGGTGCGATCGGTGTAGTTGGCGACCACGGTGTCGAGGTCGAGATCGTCGGCGCCGGCGAGATCCTCAGCCACGTAGGAGGCGAGCACGAAGGCGTCGCGCTGCACATCGGCTCGTAGCGCGTCGATCTCGTGGTCGCGGTAGCCGAGGGCGAGGGGGACCTCGAGCGCCAACAGCACGACCAGCGTCAGCAGCAGATAGGTGGCGAGCAGCCGACGGGTCACGATGCGGTGTCGTCGGACCGACGGGCACGGAAGCCCACGCCCCGCACCGTCTCGATGACCGAGGGATCACCGAGTTTCTTGCGCAGCGCGGCGATGTGCACGTCGAGGGTCTTGGTGGGTCCGTACCAGTGGGCGTCCCACACCTGTTCGAGGATCGACTCGCGGGTGAAGGTGGCGCCCGGATCGGAACCGAGAAGGGCCAGGAGGTCGAACTCCTTGCGCGTCAGCACCACTTCGGTGTCGGCGACCGTCACTCGTCGCGTGCGGGTGTCGACCACCACGCCGCCGGCCAGGTGGATCGTGTCGTCGGCGCTCGTCGACGCGCCCGTCGTCCGGCGCAGCACGGCGTTCATGCGGGCCACCAGCTCCCGGAAGCCGAACGGCTTCACCACGTAGTCATCGGCCCCCAGTTCGAGGCCGAGCACCCGATCGATCTCGTCGCCGCGGGCGGTGAGCACGATGATGGGGACGTTCGATCGGGCCCGCACGCGACGGCACACCTCGTAACCGTCGATGTCGGGCAGTCCGAGATCGAGCAGGACCAGAGCGACGGGTGGTGCGGTGTCGAGGGCGGCCAGTGCGTCGAGTCCGGTCGATTCCCGGCGCACGGTCCAGCCCTGTCGTTCCAGTCCCCGCGCCAGTGGTTCGGCGATGGCGTCGTCGTCCTCGATCACCAGTACGTGCACGGGGCAACGCTGGCACACGTCGGGCCCCGGGGCATCGCATGTCGCGCGTCGGCGCGCGACTTTGCCGACTCTTTACCGTTCCCGACCCTGACGCTGGATCGGTGGCGCCTACGGTCGCCCACATGAACAGGCGGCTCGCTCTCACCGTGGCCGGTGCCACCGCGGTCGTGGTCACCGCGGCTAGTGGCGCGATGGCCGCCAATGTCGGCATCCTCGGCTCCGGACCGGCCCAGCCCGCCGGTCGACTGACGGCGGCCAACGTGGCCGAATTGTCGGTGCCGATGCCGACCGCGCGTGCGGCCACCGCAGCCGAACCGTCGGTGGCCGTCGAGTCCCCCGTCCCGGCCTGCGCGCCGACGCCGTGCCCGTCGGCGCCCACCACCCCATCCACCGTGGGCCCGACGGGTGCCGTGTCGTCGTCGGGTTCGGCCTCGATGCCGGGTTCGGCGCCGTCGCCCTCGGCCCCGGTGACCACGGTGGTCGCCGGTCGACCGTCCTCACCGCCGTCGACCGTCCCCACTCCGCCCGCCACCAGGCGCAGTGGCGATCGTGAGGACGATCGTGAGGAGGAACGCGGTCCCGAGCGCGAGGACGAGGACGAGGATGACGACTGAGACGAGCCCCGTGGGTCGAGCGGGCGCGCCGCGTCGGCGTTCGGGCACCGTGGCACCGGCCTCGCGGGCCATGACCGCCGGGATCAGCCTGGCCGCCACGGCCTCGATCGTGGCCGCCCTCGCCCTCAGTGCCCAGTCGCCGGCGAGCGGCGCCCCCTCGACGGTCGAACTGGACGTGACGTCGGGCGCTCGCCCGAGTTCCACCCCGGTCGTCGACACCGGTGCCGCCATTGCGGTCGACCCGCCGTCCGCGATCGCGGGTTCCCCGTCGGTCACCGTCCCTATCGCCACGACACCCGGCGCGGCCACCACCCCGGCCATCGGCCCGACCGCTCCGGCGACCTCGACGCCGGCGACGGTCGCTCCGGCGCCCGTCCCGCCGCCCCCCACCTCCCCGCCGG
>VERC01000244.1 GCA_018882825.1 Acidimicrobiia bacterium
GCGCCGACCAACCCGATCCCACGGGCGATGCCGTCGAGGTCTCGACGTTCCACGCGGCCAAGGGCCTCGAGTGGCCCGTGGTGCACCTGGCCGGGTTGGAGCAGGGGTACATCCCCATCAACCACGCCAAGACCCCCGAGGCGTGGGCCGAGGAACGACGCCTCTTCTACGTGGCGGCCACCCGGGCCGAACGGGAACTGGTGTGCACATGGGCGCGGTCGCGCACCTTCGGCGAGCGGTCGGTCCCCCGCGAGCGCTCGGAGTTCCTCGATGCCTTCACCGATGCCTGTGAGGCCCTCGAGGCCGGTGTCGATCCGTTGGCGGTGGGTCGCGGTGCCACGGCCCCGGCGACGCGCCCCTCGGCCCGTGCCTCCCGGTCGTCGACGTCGACCACCGTCACCCGACGTACCCGTCCGCGGGCCGGGTCCTATCCCGAGGGCCTCGACCAAGCCGACCGCGACCTGTTCGACGCGCTCCGGGCCTGGCGCTCGGAACGTTCGAAGGCCGCCGACGTCCCGGCCTTCGTCGTGTGCAACGACCACACCCTGGCCGAGATCGCTCGACTGCGACCGTCGACTCCGGTCGAGTTGCTCCGCGTCAACGGCATGGGCGAGGTCAAGGTGTCGCGATTCGGCACCGAGATCCTCGAGGTCGTCGGCCGTCACCACTGAACGGCGTCGGCAGTGAACGCCGGTGTCGTTCAGCGACGCGTCGGGTCCATGAAGCGACTGGGATCGACGGTGATGAACAGACCGTCCGCCTCCGCGCACAGTCGATCGCCCGCGTGGAGCGTCCCCTTGCACACCACCTTGCGACCGTTGACGGACTCCAGCCACGCCCGCAGGTGCAGTTCGGTGCGCAGTGGCGTGGGCGACCGGTAGTGGATCGTGAGTCGACCCGTCATCCCCGCCTGACCGGCGAACGACTGCGCCGCCCCCAATGCCTCGTCGAAGATGCCGGCGATGTAGCCGCCGTGCAGACATCCGGGTGGGCCTTCGTACAACGTGCCGAACGTGGGTCGCGCCTCGACCGTTCCGTCACCGAACGTCATCTCCAACGGCAGCGCCACCGGATTGGCGCGACCGATGAACGGGCTGCGCTCCCGCAACCGATGGGCCTGGTACACGAAGGTCGGGTCCTCAGGCGATCCACTGGCCGGAGCGGAGGCCGTGCCGTCGGGAAGTTCGTCGGCCAACTCCCCCAGACGAGCGGCGAGCGCATCGAGTTCGGCGATCGACGCGCCGGTGGTCTCGAGCGACACGGCGAGACGGCGGAGCCCCGCGGCCACTTCACGAGCCGCATGCTGTCGCGGGGAGACGGCGCGCAACGTCTCGGCGTCCCACCCGTGACCGCCCACGCCGAAGGCGTCGGCGGGATCGACGGATCGCGCCTCGTCGGTCATGAGAACGTGGCGATCACGGGTGCGTGATCGCTGGGCTTCTGACCCTTGCGGGCGTTGCGATCGACGACGGCATCGGTCGAGCGGGCCGCGAGGGCCGAGGTGGCGAGGATGAGGTCGATCCGCAGTCCCCGTCCCTGATGGAAGTCACCGCCGCGGTAGTCCCAGAACGAGTAGAGCCCGCCCTCCTCGTGGTGGCGTCGGAAGACGTCCTCGAGTCCCCACGCCTCGATGGCGCGCAATGCGTCGCGCTCGGGCTCGCTGACGTGCGTGTTCCCCACCCACGCCTCCGGGCTCCACACGTCTCGGTCGTCGGGGCAGATGTTGTAGTCGCCGCACACCGCCACCTGCCCGGCGGGATCCTCACGGCGCTCGAGTGTGGCCCGCAGTCGCTCCAACCACCCCAACTTGTAGACGTAGTGGGGATCATCGAGAGCCCGACCGTTGGGGACGTACACACTGGCCACCCGCACGTCGCCACAGGTCGCCCACAGCACCCGGGCGTCGGTGTCGACCGGTCCGCCGTCGTCCCATCCGGCCACCACGTCGGCCACGCCCACCTTCGACAGGATGGCAACGCCGTTCCATTGACCCTGGCCATGATGGACGGCCTCGTAGCCCAAGGCTTCGAAGGCGCCCGCCGGGAACGCCCCATCGGCCATCTTGGTCTCCTGGAGGCACACGATCTCGGGCGCATTCCCGGCCAACCACTCCTCGACCCGGGGCAGCCGTGCCTTGAGCGAGTTGACGTTCCAGGTGACGATCCGGAGCACGGCGGGCAACCTACAGCCTCCGACTCCAGCCCCCATCGGACCCACCGGTAGGCTCCGCCCCCGTGCCGGAGACGACCCCCACCCCCGATGACCTCGACACCGCGGGCCCCAACGCGTGGCTGATCGACGAGATGCGCGAACGCTGGCAGCACGATCCCGACAGCGTCGCCGCCTCGTGGCGCGACTTCTTCGCCGGAGCGGCGTCGACGATGAACGGGCATGCACCGGCCGTGTCGAACGGCGTCGCGGCACCGATCGCACCGACGCCCGCAGCGGCGACGCCCGCAGCCGCACCGAGTGCACCGAGCACACCTCCGGCACCGAGCGCGGCTGAACCGCTCCGCGGCGCGGCAGCGCGCATCGTGGCCAACATGGAGGCCAGCCTCGCCGTCCCCACGGCCACCAGCTTCCGTGAGGTCGCCACCAAACTGCTCGAGGTCAACCGCAAGTCGATCAACGGCTTCCTGTCCCGCAGTCGGGCCGGGAAGGTCTCGTTCACCCACCTCATCGGCTACGCCGTGGTGCGGGCCATCGTCGACGCCGTCCCGGCGATGAACTCGACTTTCGTGACCGACGCCGACGGCAAGCCGTTCGTCGTCCGTAACGAGCACGTCGGGCTGGGTCTGGCCGTCGACGTCGAGAAGGCGGGCGGGCGGACGTTGCTCGTGCCGTGCATCGCCGCCGCCGACACCCTCGACTTCGCCGGGTTCTTCGACGCCTACGAGACGATCATCCGCAAGGTGCGGTCGAACGCGTTGTCGCCCGACGACTTCGCCGGCGTCACCGTGACCCTCACCAATCCGGGCACCATCGGCACCGTGCAGTCGGTGCCCCGACTGATGCCCGGACAGGGCGTGATCGTCGGCGTCGGTTCGCTCGACCACCCCACCGCCTTCCGGGGCGCGGATCCGGCCACCATCGCCGCACTGGGCCTGTCGAAGGTCATGACGATCACGTCGACCTACGACCACCGCATCATCCAGGGCGCGGAGTCCGGGTTGTTCCTCAAGTATGTGCAGGAACTCCTGATGGGCGAGCACGGGTTCTACGAGGACGTGTTCGAGTCGCTCGGACTGCCCTACGAACCCGTCGACTGGGCCCGCGACCGCAACCCCGCCGACAACCTCGACGCCCAGATCGAGAAGAACCTGCGCGTGCAGGCGCTCATCAACTCCTACCGGGTGCGGGGACACCTCGACGCCGACCTCGACCCGTTGGGTCTGCAGGAACGTTCGCTCCATCCCGAGCTCGATCCCGCCGCCTACGGACTGACCATCTGGGACCTCGATCGTCAGTTCCTCGTGCGCGGGATGGCCGGGCGCGAGCGGATGACGCTGGGCGAGATCCTCGACGTCCTGCGCTCCGCCTACTGCCGCACGGTGGGAATCGAATACATGCACATCCAGGATCCGGAGCAGAAGCGATGGATCCAGGAACGTGTCGAGGGCGTGGCCCGCACCACCACCCCGACCGAACAGCGCCACATCCTCGAGCGGCTGAACGCGGCCGAGGCCCTCGAACGCTTCCTCGCCGCCAAGTGCCTCGGACAGAAGCGATTCGGACTCGAGGGCGGCGAGCCGGCCATCCC
>VERC01000245.1 GCA_018882825.1 Acidimicrobiia bacterium
GTCGGGGACAGTGCTCGTCGGCGCCATCGGGCTGGTCGTGTGCGTGGGCTTCGTCGCCTGGGAAGCACGCTCGGCCCACCCCATGCTCGACATCTCGTTCTTCCGCAAACCGAGGTTCACCGCCGCGGCCATGGCCATCACCCTGGTCTTCTTCGCCATGTTCGGCTCGTTGTTCCTGCAGACGCAGTACTTCCAGTTCGTGCTGGGTTACAGCGCACTGGAGACCGGTGTGCGCATGATCCCGTTCGCCGCGGCCATGATGATCGTGGCGCCGATGAGCGCATCGATCTCCGCTCGTCTCGGATCGAAGGTCACGGTGGCACTGGGGCTCGGGCTCGTGACCATCGGGCTGCTGTCGCTCACCCAGTTGCAGGTCGACACCCCCTACGTGAACATCTTCTGGCGGCTCATGCTCATGTCGGCCGGGATGGGACTCACCATGGCCCCGGCCACCGAATCGGTGATGGGTTCGCTCCCGCTCCACAAGGCCGGCGTCGGCTCGGCGGTCAACGACACCACTCGCCAGATCGGCGGCGCACTGGGTGTGGCCGTCATCGGCTCGGTCCTGGCCACCACCTACGGTGACCGCGTCGGCTCGTTCCTGTCCGGGCTCGGACTGCCCCTCCCGCAGCCGCTGGTCGACGCCGCGTCCAACAACATCGGCGCGGTCAAGAACGCACTGGTGCCTGCGCTCGACGGAGCGGGGGCGGGGGAACTGGCCGCTCGGGTGAACGAGGTGGCCGATCAGGCTTTCGTGAGTGCCGTTCACTGGGGCGTGCTGGTGGCCGCCGCCGCCACCGCCATCGGTGTGGTCATGGTGCTGGTGTGGCTGCCGGCCCGGGCATCGAGGGCCGACGTGCGCCAACAGGACATCGGCTTCGTGGATCAGGAGATCGCCGACCGGGTGGCTGCTCGTGGCGAGTTCTGACGGTCCCCGTCGGGAGGCTCGTCTAGCCTGCGGCCCGTGATCCTCTCCGACCGCACCATCCGCGAAGAGATCGCGAACGGCCGCATCGTCATCGAGCCGTTCGACGACGCCTGTGTCCAGCCCTCGTCGGTCGACCTCCACATCGACCGGTTCTTCCGGGTGTTCCGCAACCACACGATGGGGCACATCGACGTGAAGCAGAACCTCGAGGACCTGACCGAACTGCTCGAGATCGACCCGGACGGGGCCTTCATGCTCCATCCGGGCGAGTTCGTGCTCGGTTCGACCTCCGAGAGGGTGGCGCTGCCCGCCGATCTCGTCGCCCGTCTGGAGGGCAAGTCCTCGCTCGGGCGGTTGGGGCTGCTCATCCACTCCACTGCCGGTTTCGTGGACGCCGGGTGGGACGGACAGTTGACGCTCGAGCTCTCCAACGTCGCCAATCTGCCGATCACGCTGTACCCCGGCATGAAGATCGGGCAGATCTCGTTCATCCGCATGACGACGCCGGCCGACAACCCCTACGGATCGGCGGCGGTCGGCTCGAAGTACCAGGGTCAGGTCGGGCCGCGCCCGAGCCGGTACTGGGAGAACTTCCTCTAGGACGCCTGTCGGTCGACGAGGCGACGCTGGTTCAGACGACCGGCGTGGTGGTCTCGATCGCCTCGGCCCGCTCGATGGCCTCGAGCACGTGCATGGAGATGTCGGCCACCTTCACCTGGTCCTCGTCGACGCCCTGTGACTTCACGCCGTCGTCGATCATGACGTAGCAGAACGGACAGGCCACCGCGATCTTGGTGGCGCCGGTGCGCAGCAGTTCCTGCGAACGCTCGACGTTCACCTGCTTGCCGGTGCTCTCCTCCATCCACATGCGTGCACCACCGGCACCGCAGCACATGCCCTTTGTGCCGTTGCGCGCCGCCTCGACGATCTCGACGCCACCGAGCGAACCGATCACCTTGCGCGGTGCCAGGTACACGTCGTTGTGGCGACCGAGGTAGCACGAGTCGTGGTACACGACCCGCTCCTCCAGCGTGGCGCCCTTGAGGTCGAGTTTGCCGGTCTCGATGAGGAACTCGAGGAACTGGCTGTGGTGCACGACCTCGTACTCGCCGCCGAGCTGTGGGTACTCGTTGGCCAGCGTGTTGAAGCAGTGTGGGCACTGCGTGATGATCTTCTTCACACCCATGCCGTTGAGTGTCTCGATGTTCTGCATGGCCAGCATCTGGAAGATGTACTCGTTGCCCGAACGACGGGCCGGATCGCCGGTGCACATCTCCGACGGTCCCAGGATCGAGAACGAGATCTCGGCCCGCGCCAGCAGCTGGGCCATCGCCTGGGTGACCTTCTTGTTCTTGTCATCGAACGATCCGGCGCAGCCCACCCAGTACAGGTAGTCGGCCTCCAGCGGGCTGGAGCCGTCGAGCACCTCGATGCCCTCGAACTTCTCGGCCCAGTCGGCACGATCGTTCTGGCTCATGCCCCACGGGTTGCCGCTGTTCTCCATCGAGCGGTAGGCGTTGCCGAGCTCGGTGGGGAAGTTCGACTCCATCAGCGACAGGTAGCGCCGCATGTCGAGGATCTTGTCGAGGATCTCGATGTTCACCGGGCAGTTCTCGTCGCACGCCTTGCAGGTCGTGCACGCCCAGATCTCCTCCGGGGTGATGCGCTCGAACAGCGAATCGGCCGTCACGGTGATCTCGGGGACGACACCGATCGGGGGTGACACCTTGGGGCTGCCCGTGGCGGCCATGACCTCACCGGACTTGAGCACGATCTCGCGGGGATCGAGCGGCTTGCCGGTGGCATGTGCCGGGCACACCGAGGTGCAGCGTCCACACATGGTGCAGGCATCGAGGTCGAGCAGCTGCTTCCAGGTGAAGTCCTCGACGGTGGAGGCACCGAACGTCTCCAGTTCGGTCTCCATGAGGTTGGGCATCGGCTTCATGGCGCCCTTGGGTCGCGGCCGATCCTTCAGGTACATGTTCAGCGGCGAGGTGAACATGTGGCGCAGCATCGTCACCGGCAGGATGGCCAGGAAAGCGAAGAAACTGAGGATGTGGGCGATCCACCAGATCTGGTGGCCACCGGCCAGAGTCGACGAGCCCTCGATGAGGGTGGCGATGGGCCAGCCCACGAAGGACCACTTCTCGAAGGACGGCATCCCGGTGTCGGCGATGCGCCACGCCTCGGTGCCGAAACCGGTGACGGCGATGGCGAGGAAGATGCCGAGGATCACAGCGTGTTCGGGCTTCGACTTGATGCGGATCCGGTACGGGCGTTGCACGTAGCGGCGGATGATGGCCCACACGACGCCCACCAGCAGGCACAGGCCGGCCAGATCACCGACGAACGAGTACGCCATGTACACACGGCCGTTGAGGAACTTCCACGACTCGGGAACCTGATGATTGATCTCGAGGATGGTGGTGACGGCCAGCAGCACCAGGAACGAGAAGTAGATGAGCGAATGCATGATGCCGGCAGCCGGATCCCGCAGCAGCGTCTGCATGTAGACCCCGGCCCGGAAGTCGGCCAGTCGGCGCTTCACGTTGCGAGGAGTCGTCCGGCGATCGTCGGGACGACCCCGGCCCCAGTTCTTGACCCGTTGGCCGAACAGCACCGCCCCGTAGACGAGCAGCACCGAGGTGATGGCGTAGAAGGCGAACTTGAGCGGGGTCGGGATGCCACCGAACACCTCGCGGGTCGTGGGCGACTCGTCGTGTTGCTGGAACACGGCGGCGGCGATCCCTGACAGGGCGGTCACGGTCGCGAAGGCGACCCCGATGAGAAGGACGAGATGGGGGCCCTTGAGGCGCTTGTTC
>VERC01000020.1 GCA_018882825.1 Acidimicrobiia bacterium
GAGGTGTGCAACTCACCGATGGGCATGGCCAGTTCGGTGCCGGGCTCCATGGCCAGCGCGCCCTGTCTGGCCATGGCCGCGAACAGACGACCGTTGGTGTTTCCCCCCCGGTTGTCGGACCGCCGCCAGAACACGCAGTGCACGACCTGCACCCCGGCCACGCGGGCGCCGTGCACGAGGCGGGTCAGGTTGGGCACGGCCCGCTCGTGGGCCACAGTGGCCAGTTCCGGCAGTTGCGAACGCGGACCGAGCACCCCGTTCTGACACTCCGAGGTGACGACCGCGGTGCGCATCGGGTCGAGGAGATCGGACAGGTCGACGGGCATGGGGCTCCTCAGCAGGATCGGACGGTCCGATTCTCCCCCACCGGGCCCGTCCGCACCGGCCATCACACCGATCCGGCCACGGATTCCTGCGGTCGGGGGACCTGCGATAGACAATGCCACGCGCCCGCAACGGTCCGGGTGCCCATCCGCCGAGACGGCGCCCAACGAGGAGTCCCCAATGCCCGAAGCAGTCATCGTCTCCACCGCCCGCACCGCCATCGGACGGGCCCACAAGGGCTCGCTCACCCAGGTCCGACCCGACGACCTCGCCGCCACCATCGTGGCCGCCGCCATCGCCAAGGTGCCCGCTCTCGCCGGTGTCACCTGGGACGACCTCATGCTCGGATGTGCACAGCCGGCCGGCACGCAGGGCTACAACATGGCCCGCATCGTCGCCGACCTCGCCGGACTCGGTCACGTGCCGGGCGTGACGGTGAACCGGTACTGCTCGTCGTCACTGCAGACCATCCGCATGGCCGCCCACGCCATCAAGGCCGGTGAGGGCGACGCCTTCATCGCCGCCGGTGTCGAGACGGTCAGCCAGTTCGGTCTCGGCATGTCCGACGGCATGCCCGGCACACACAACCCGCGCATGGCCGCCGCCGAGGAACGCACCGCCGCGCGTTCGGCCGCCGGAGTGCCCGTGTGGACCCCGTTCGCCGGCGGTATCGCCGACTACTACCTGGGGATGGGCCAGACCGCCGAGAACGTGGCCCAGTACGAGAACGTGTCGCGCGCCGATCAGGACGAGTTCGCCGCTCTGTCGCAGCAGCGGGCCACCGCTGCGCTCGAGCGCGGCTTCTTCGAGCGGGAGATCACGCCGATCGAGACGGTCGACGCCGACGGCAACCCGGTGACGATCACCCGTGACGACGGCATCCGCGCCGGCACCACCGTGGAGAAGCTGTCCGAGCTGAAGCCGGTGTTCCGGCCCGACGGCACCGTCACCGCCGGCAACGCCTGCCCGCTCAACGACGGCGCCGCCGCCGTGATCGTGATGAGCGACACCAAAGCCGCGGAGTTGGGGATCACGCCGCTGGCCCGCATCATCTCGTCGGGTGTGAGTGGTCTCGATCCGGAGATCATGGGTCTCGGTCCGATCGAGGCGTGCCGGCAGGCCATGGCCCGGGCCGGGATGACCATCGACGACATCGATCTCGTCGAGATCAACGAGGCGTTCGCCGCGCAGGTCGTTCCCTCGGCCCGCCACCTCGGCATCTCCTACGACAAGTTGAACGTGAACGGTGGCGCCATCGCCCTCGGACACCCGTTCGGCATGACCGGTGCCCGCATCATGACAACGCTGCTCAACGGCCTCGAGGACACCGGTGGCACCATCGGCATGGAGTCGATGTGCGTCGGCGGTGGCCAGGGCATGGCCATGATCGTCGAGCGCCTCTCCTGAACGACACCACACCCTCGACCGCACTGGTCGAGCGCACCCGCCGCATGGCGCGGTCGGTGCAGACGACGGTGGGCTGGATCTTCTGGGACCCCGGCGCGGTCGAGCGGTACGCCGCGCTGGGGATCCCCGAGGCCTTCGCGTCGCCGGGTGGCTACATCGCCACCCGGGCTGCGCCGCTCGCCCCGGCCGGCCCCGAGGCCGTGATCGCCGCCTTCGGATCGATCTCCCCCGCCGGCATCCGCGCCGTGTTCGACGTCGTCGGCGACCCGGTGCGATTCCTCGACTTCTGGCACGCCCGCGACGAGGCGATCGTCGCGGGCCTCCACCTTCACGCCCCCGACATCGTCGAGCCGTTGCGCGAGTTCGGCCCCGATCTGTGGGCCGTGGTGGAACGACTGCCGCTCACCGGGCGGGTGCTGTTCGGCGCCGTGCGCGCCATGCCTCGCCCCTACGATCCGCTGTTGTCCGGTTGGCATGCGGTGAACGCGTTGCGCGAATGGCGTGGCGACACGCACTGGGCGGTGACCGTGGCTGCCGGTCTCGATCACGCCGAGGCGTCGATCCTGCACAACGCGTGGCTCGGGTACGAGAGCGACTGGTTGGCGCTGTCGCGTGGCACTGCGCCCGCGGACATCGAGGCGGGGTGGTCCGCGTTGTCGGCGCGCGGACTGGCGGTGGACAGAGCGGTCACCGAGGAGGGCCTCGCCCTGCGCCAACGGATCGAGGACGACACCGACCGACTCACCGTCCTGCCCTGGCACCTCCTCGGCCCCGAGCGGACCGACACACTCGTCGAACTTCTCGAACCCCCGTGCACGCTCCTGCTGGAACGCGTCGACGTCACCGCCGGACCGAACTACCAGCCCGGCTCACGGGTGCGCTGACGACCGCAGCGCCGCCGACTCAGTGATCGGCGACGAAGTAGGTCAGCGAACGGATGTGCTCGCCCTCGACCACGAACAGGTCGACGACGTGGAGCACGTCACCACTGGCCAGCGATATCTCGATCTCGGCCGCCACCCGCTCGCCGGCCACCAGCAGCGGACCGCACTGCCGGGGCTGCGGCCTCGATGCATCGATCGACGCGCCGTAGAACTCGGCGATGGCTTCACGCCCGGAGACGACGGTGCCGAGCCCGATCAGTCGGGCATCGTCGTGGAACAGTTCGACGACGTCGAGGTCGCCGGCGCGCATGCAGGCGAAGTAGCGCTCGACGACCTCGACCGGCGTCATCGACTCAGCGGCGCTGCAGTTGGGTGACGTCGCGCACGGCGCCGGTGGCGGCCGAGGTGGTCATGGCGGCATAGGCCTGCAGGGCCGGCGACACCTGCCGGGTGCGCACCTCCGAGGGCGTCCACGCCGCCGCGCCCCGGGCCTCCTCGGCGACGCGTCGCTCGGCGAGAGTGGCATCGTCGACGTCGAGCGAGATCGACCGGGTGGGGATGTCGATGGTGATGGTGTCGCCGTCGTGCACCAGGGCGATGAGACCTCCCTCGGCCGCCTCGGGCGACACGTGTCCGATCGACAGCCCGGAGGTGCCTCCGCTGAATCGACCATCGGTGAGCAGCGCGCAGGCCTTTCCGAGCCCGCGGGCCTTGATGTAGGAGGTCGGGTACAGCATCTCCTGCATGCCCGGGCCGCCCTTGGGTCCCTCGTAGCGGATCACCACGACCTCACCGGGTCGGATCTCGTCGGCGAGGATCGCCTCCACGGCGGAGTCCTGACTCTCGAAGACACGGGCCGGACCGGAGAACCGGAACAGCTCCTCATCGACACCGGCGGTCTTGACGATGCACCCGTCGACGGCCACGTTGCCGTAGAGCACGGCCAGTCCACCCTCGACGGTGTAGGCGTTGTCGATCGAGCGGATGCAGCCAGCGACGCGGTCGGTATCGTGCGAGGGCCAACGGGTGTCCTGACTGAACGCCACCTGCGTGGGGATGCCGGCCGGACCGGCGAGCCAGAAGTGCCTGGCCTCATCGGTGCACGTCGGCCTCACCAGATCCCACTGATCGAGCGCCGCCCGCATCGACGGACTGTGCACCGTGGGCAGCGACGAGTCGATGAGTCCGGCGCGGTCGAGTTCGCCGAGGATGCCCGGGATACCACCGGCCCGGTGCACGTCCTCGATGTGGTACTGCTCGGTGGCCGGCGACACCTTGCAGATGTTGGGCACGCGCCGACTCAACGCGTCGATGTCGGCCATGGTGAAGTCGACACCGCCCTCCTTGGCCGCCGCGAGGATGTGCAGCACGGTGTTGGTGGAACCACCCATGGCGATGTCGAGCGCCATGGCGTTGGTGAACGCCGCCTTGGTGGCGATGGAACGGGGCAGGACACTGTCGTCGTCGTTCTCGTAGTGACGACGGGCGAGGTCGACGACGAGACGACCCGCCTCCTTGAACAGTCGCTCGCGATCGGCGTGGGTGGCGACGATGGTGCCGTTGCCCGGCAATGACAGACCGAGCGCCTCGGTGAGGCAGTTCATCGAGTTGGCGGTGAACATGCCCGAGCACGAACCACACGTCGGACAGGCCGACCGCTCGATGTCGGCCACCTCCTCGTCGGTGTAGGCGTCGTCGGCGGCCTTGACGATCGCCGAGATGAGGTCGACCTTGACCTCGTTGCCGGCCAGGCGCGTCTTGCCCGCCTCCATCGGTCCCCCGGAGACGAACACGGCGGGGATGTTGAGTCGCATGGCAGCGATGAGCATGCCCGGCGTGATCTTGTCGCAGTTGGAGATGCACACCATCGCGTCGGCGGTGTGAGCGGTGACCATGTACTCCACCGAGTCGGCGATGAGATCGCGACTGGGAAGGCTGTAGAGCATCCCGTCGTGACCCATGGCGATGCCGTCGTCGACGGCGATGGTGTTGAACTCCTTGGCCACACCACCGGCCGCCTCGATCTCGCGGGCCACGAGTTGGCCCAGATCCTTGAGATGCACGTGACCGGGCACGAACTGCGTGAACGAGTTGCACACGGCGATGATCGGCTTCTCGAAATCACCATCGGTCATGCCGGTGGCGCGCCACAGCGCACGGGCTCCAGCCATGTTGCGGCCCTGGGTGGATGTGTGGGATCGATAGGTCGGCATGGCCAGAACGCTAGTGCCGCGTCGCGCGCCAGCGCCCACCACCCCGCAACGGTCGAAGCACTCACCCGGGTTCAGAGGTCGACGTCGATGACCTCCGGGAACGGATCCCGCGGCGGCAGGACACCGAAACGCTGACGCAATTCGGCGATGGGTCGATCGGCGAGGTCGAGGAGGCTGACCGCGTTGTAGTTCGACGTGCACCGGGTTCCGCGCAGGAACGACTCCACCATCAGTTCGATCGTCCCCTCCCGCTCCAGCACGCCCTCCTTCGAGACGAAGTCCGCCGCGCCGAACACGCCGAGTTCGTAGGCGGCGAGACCGGCGACGAACTGCATCCAGTGGGCCTCGTTGTCCTCCATTCCCAACTGGAAAGCGGTCAGTGCGATCTCTCCGGGTGCACTCGGACCGAGTCCGGCGACGAGGTGACTCATGTCGTGCTGGAGGAAGAACGCGGGATGCGCCACACCCTCGCCGGGGATCTTGAAGCGGTTCTCCAGGTAGAACTCGATGTACTCACGTCCGAGCGTCCCGCGGGAGAGGTCGCGCATGGCCCGCAGCCGCCGAGCGAGGTCGGGATCGTCGATGGCGTCGTCGATCCCCTCGAACCGAGCCAGCACCGCCGGCTCACTGAGTCGATCACGACCTCTGTCCCATGCCTGCCGGAAGTGCTCGAGGGCCTGGGTCGTCTCGTCGCGCACCACCCCCCGGACGAGCCGGAGCCCCTCGTCGTCACCGCCGAGCGCCAGGGCGAACCCGTCGACCAGCAGGACCTGCTCGTCCGTCTGGGGGTGGCGCATGACCTCGAACAGCACGAGCATCTGACGGAGCCGCCACGCCGCCACCTCGTCATCGAACAACTGCGCCACTTCGATCGGGCTGATGATGGGCAGTGAGTCCAGATCGAGGTCGTTGCGCAGCCACACCGATGTCGCCAGCAGTTGGAACAGCCGTCGCTGCTCGGGAGTTCCGCCGTCGCCGGTGTCGATCGCCGTGCGGATCACGCGTGCGGCGGGATGGACGAGATCGGACCGACCATTGAGGGTCACGCTCATGAGCCGCAGGGTAGACCGCGATTCCGCCACGGGAGCGGCGACCCGACGTCGAGTCCGGTTCGCACGCCGGACCGACCGACTCGCACCAGGAGCTCCAGGGCCCTCGGTGCCCTAGTGTCGCCCTCCGAGGGTCCGCCCCACGGACCGACCCCGACCGCCGGAGGAGACCGATGGCTCAGCCCAACTACACGATCATCTCGGCCGACTGTCACGCCGGCGGAAGCCACGAGCAGTACCGCGAGTACCTCGACCCCGAGTGGCGCGACGAGTTCGACGCGTGGCGCGGCCAGTACAAGAACCCGTGGAAGGACCTGCGCGACACCGATCTGCGCATCCGCAACTGGGACGACGATCGTCGTGACGCCGACCAACTGTCCGACGGTGTCGTGGCCGAGGTCGTCTACCCCAACACCGTGCCGCCGTTCTATCCCGGCTTCGTGCTGTTCGCCGGCCCGCCCACGGCGGAGGACTACGCCAAGCGCCGGGCCGGCATCCACGCCCACAACCGGTGGATGGTCGACTTCTGTGCGCGCCAGCCCGAGCGACGCGCCGGCATCGGCCAGTTCTTCCTCAACAACATCGACGATGCGCTGGCCGACATCCGGTGGATCGCCGAACAGGGTCTGCGCGGCGGCGTGCTGTTGCCGAGCGTGGCCCCCGACGTGAAGTGGATCAAGCCGCTCTACGACCCCTGCTACGACCCGATCTGGGCGGCGTGCCAGGACCTCGACCTCGTGGTGAACCTGCACTCGGGCACCGGCTCTCCCGACTACGGGCGCTACGCCGTCACGCCGATGCTGATGATCAGCGAGGTGGCGTTCTACGGCCAGCGGGCCTTCGCCCACCTGCTGCTGTCGGGCGTGTTCGAGCGGTTCCCCAAGCTCAAGTTCGCCATGACCGAGGGTTCGGCCGCCGGCATCGTGGCGCTGGTCGACCAACTCGACCCGGTGATCAAGAGGGTCAACTCGGGTGAGATCGGCGAGTTGAAGTACACGCAGGAGAACGGCCTGCCCAAGCTCGCCAGCGAGTACTTCGCCCAGAACTGCTGGATCGGTGCCAGTTTCCCCAACGTCCCGGACGTGGAGACGCGCAAGCGTCTCGGCCCCGACCGGTTCATGTGGGGCTCGGACTACCCCCACGACGAGGGGACGCCCCCGTTCACCCGGGAACACCTCCGCCAGGTGTTCCCCGGCGTCGGCGTGACCGAGATGCGTCGGATCCTCGGCGAGAACGCCGCCAAGCTCTACAAGTTCGATCTCGACGCGCTCGCCCCGCTCGCCGCACAGTACGGGCCCACCGTCGAAGAACTCTCCGAGCCCCTCACCCGCTTGCCCGAAGGCGCCAACGAGGCGCTCCTGCGAGCCGACGAGTACCTGCGCAAGTCGGCCTGAGCGACCGAGGCGACCGCACGCGGAGGGGCCCGGCACCTGGTGCCGGGCCCCTCGTTCGTTCCTGTGGTGGAGGTGAGGAGAATCGAACTCCCGACCTCTACGTTGCGAACGTAGCGCTCTAGCCAACTGAGCTACACCCCCGCAGGGGCCGTCAATGTACCGGACCGGGACGAACCGGTGAGAATCGCCGATGCGGTTCAGTTACCGCCGACGACATACATACGGCGTTGGGGCTCCTCGTCGACGATGCCGTCGATCACGTCGTCGTGCTGCGGGATCACGGTGGGGAGGGGCCGCACCTTCGCGCGGCGCTCCAACTTTCGCTTCTGCGCGTCGACGAGCAGGGCCACGTAACCGACGAGGGCGCCGACACAGAGCAGGAACAGCAGCCACATGACGCCACCGGCCAGCATCGCCAGCAGGAACGTCGCGCCCGTGGCCCCGGCCGTGCCGAAGAGCACGTCACGACGTCGCTTCTTCTGGGGGGACAGTTGGGGTCGGACCGGGGCGAAGTACTGCCCATTGCCGAGCGGGGCCGACCGGGGTGCCACCGGAACCGCCGGCGCCTCGGGGTTGGTGCGGCCGAGAATGGAGAGGTGGGTCGAGAACGAGTTGATGGAGTTCACCCGACGGGCGGAGGAACGGTTCTTGATCCACGAGACGAGGTAGACGGCCCACACCACGGCGAGGACGAACAGCACGAGGAACGTCATGGGGGTACCTCCTTTGCGGGCAGGAACGGGCGGAGAGGGGAACCTTCCCGCCCGGACGAACGTTACGGTTCTACTACAGAACGTCCGGCCCTCACCCATTCGAGGGACGTTGCGAGACGATCGTCACAGCCGTGGACCCGACCAGCGCGGGCAGCATGCCGAACCATCATCGTCCCGATACCGCCGAACAGGGCGGGCTCAGAGCAGGTCGTCGCCCAACTCGCCGGTGAAGGGCTCACCGAGGACCTCGTCGCCGAGCACGGCGTCGGGATCGCGCCGGTAGGGTCCCGAACGTCCTCCGGTCTTCTCCCACAGGGCGAGGTCCCCGATCACCATCGACCGATCGGAGGACTTGCACATGTCGTAGATGGTCAGTGCCGCCACCGAGCATGCGGTGAGGGCCTCCATCTCCACGCCGGTGCGGTCGACGGTCTCCACCTGGGTCTCGATCTCGATGAAGTCGTGGCCGATGTGGAAGTTCACGTGCACCGAACCCACCAGCAGCGGATGGCACAGCGGGATGAGGTCCGGGGTGCGCTTGGCCGCCTGGATGCCGGCCACGCGGGCCACGGCCAGCACGTCACCCTTGGTGATGGCTCCCCGGGCCACCAGCGAGGCGGTCTCCGGGTCCATGTGCACACGGCCCTTGGCGATGGCCCGCCGGTGGGTGGCGTCCTTGGGGGTGACGTCGACCATCCGCGCCCGGCCCAGTGGATCGAGGTGACTGAGGCCGCGATCGGTCATCCTGTCAGTCTACGACCCGACCGGGCCAAGGGCCCGGTGCGACGAACCGGGGGCATCGATCCGCCGACCACGGCGAGAAGGTGGTCGGCAGGGCCCGGCACCGCCCGACAGACTGAGCCGATGACCACCTCCGAGAAGGCAACGGTCGAGTTGGTGATGGGCGGCATCGCCGTCGACATCGACGACGACGACTGGTCGGGCGAGGCCCGCTACTTCGAGTACTCGCGGGCCGCCAACCCCGTCGGCTCGGGGCGCGTCCCGCCGCTGCCCATGGAGCGGTTCCCGGCCGGACGTCATCGCGCGATCACCACCGGCATCGTGCCGTTCGATCTCTCCGAGGCGCTGGGCACGTCGACACCGGCCACGTCACCGGCACTGCTGGCGGCGTTCATCCGCATCGCCCCCGGTGACACCGTGGAGACGGCCCCGGTGGCCACCTCGGAGCTGTACTGCGTGATCGCCGGGGAGGGCTCGTCCATCATCGACGGGCGCGAGCTGCGGTGGGCGACCGGTGACTTCTTCGTGCTCCCGGCGAACTGCCGCACCGTCCATCGGGCCACGACCGACACGACGCTGTACTGGGTGACCGACGAACCGCTGCTGCGTCACCTGGGTGTGGCGCCCACCGAGCAACGCTTCGCCCCCACTCGGTTCCCGGCCGAGCGACTGCGGGCGGAGTTGGCCGACGTCGAACACTCGCCGCGGGCCACTGACCGCAACCGTCTGTCGGTGCTGCTCAACACGGTGCCCAACGACATGACCCAGACGGTGACCCACGTGCTGTGGGCCATGTACGGGTTGGTGCCGGTCGGCACCGTGCAACGACCGCATCGTCACCAGTCCGTCGCTCTCGATCTCGTCGGTCAGTGCGCACCGGGATGCTTCACGCTCGTGGGCCGTTCGATCGACGAGGACGGCGAGATCATCGACCCCATCCGCGTCGACTGGGAACCGCAAAGCGCCTTCGTCACGCCGCCGGGACTGTGGCACGCCCATCACAACGAGTCGGGTGAACCGGCGTGGATCATCCCCATCCAGGACGCCGGACTGCACAGTTACCTGCGGACGCTGGACATCCGGTTCGCCCCGCCCCGCCGGACCTGATCGGCGATCGCACGCCGGAACTGAACCGGGTCGTCGAGCGACTCTCCCTGAGCATGCGCAGACGTGCATGGCGTTCCGAGCCAGGAGGATTCCCCGATGTCCGCCCCGACCCCCCGTGTGCGGGCCCGCCGACGACCCATGGTCGCCGTCGCCATCGCCGCTGCTCTGCTGTTGATCACCGCCGTCCCGGCTGGCGCCCACGCTGGCTTCAAGGCGTACTCCTCATTCGGATTCGCGCCGAATCCGAATGGAGGGTCGAACGCCGCCTCGGGCGATCAGGCCACTCCTCCCTACGAGGCGGGGACATCGGTGCAGATGGCGATGCGCGCCGCCGTCGAGGTCCCGGCCGGCCAGACATGGGATCCGGCCCTGCACAGCAACGTCGACATGAAGGTCACCGTCCCCGGAGGGTGGACCGACGCCACATGTGGCAGCGCCCATCTTCAGGTCAACGACGGTTCGACGAACAGCACCAACCAACCGGGCCCCGCAGCGGCCGGTTGGCAGTGCGAGACCTACTCGAGCATGGGGCGGACCGTCATCCACTTCTGGGGTCCACCACTGACAGCCGGTGGTGACCAGTCGGACGCAGCGCAGTACTTCGTGTTCTCGGTGACAACGCCGACGCCCTCGGTGCAGACGACGTACGGAGAAGGCGGGACCGAGGGTTTCACCGCCGACCAGCAGTACGCCGACGGACGCGTCTCGCACTGGTACCCGAGCGCCGACTGGGTCGGGACCTATCCGCCCGGGGCGGAACCGACCACACCGGCCGGGGGGCTGCGACGTACCGTCGCCGCATTCGTGCCGGCACCACCCGGGCCGGCGCCCGAACCCACTCCCCCGCACTTCGCCGGTTGAGGGGCTGACGATGACTCGATGGTCGAGGCGAGCGGCGACCGCGGCGGCCACGGTCGCCGTCGCCTGGGTCACCATCGGTGGCGCGACGGGCGTGGCCTCGGCCCACGCCGAGTTCCAGGAGTCGACGGTGATCGCGGGTTCGACGACGACGCTCACGCTGGACGTGCCCAATGAGCGACCCGCACCCCGCTACACCACGACGGTTCGGATCCAGATCCCTGCCGGCTGGTCGGCGATGGGCTGCACCCAGCCCGCGGGCTGGACCTGCACGGCCGGGAGCGGAGAGATCGCGTTCCAGTTCGCTGGAGGCCCCCGACAGGAGGCGTTCTCGTTCACCCTCCGCGCCCCCGAATCAGCACGCACGTCGACCTTCCCGGTGGTGCAGATCTACGACAACGCGGAGAACGTCCTGTGGTCCGATACCGCGATCCTGCGTGTGGCGGTCGATCCCAGTCCCGCGCCTTCGCCACCGACGTCGGCGCCGGCACCCGGCCCGCCGACCTCCGTGGCTCCCGGGTCCACTCGACCGGCCGACGCCGGCACCGCCGACGCTTCGCAAACGGGTGAGTCGCCGACCACGGCGTCGGCGACGGCCGCTCCTGATGGCTCCGCCACATCGGCTGGAGGTGGTGAGGTGACCAGCCCGCGAGCGACCGAGTCGAACGGTGGATCGCCGATCGTCCCAGTGATCCTCGGAGTGACCGCGGTGCTGGTCATGGGCGGCGTGATCGCGCTCATTCGTCGGCGCACCTAGACGGACCGGAGCGGCTCCGTCGTTGCGTCACGATCACGAAGACCGGCGCGGGTCAGGACCCAGACGGCAGCGACGCTGACCAGTTCCGGTGCATGGATCGCCTCGTGCACCAGCGGCACGTGGCCCTCCACCACGTCGATGGTGGCGGTGATCGCCAGCGCGCAACTCACCACGATCGCCACCGGCAGGACGGTTCGGGCCCGCGACGGGCGAATCACGACGACGACCAGCGCCGCGCCGTAGGCGAGGGTGAACGCGCCGAGATGTCGTGCATCGTGCACGTCACCGACACCGCTCCCGAGGAGGTCGGAGACCGAGGATGCGACCACCCACAGCGCACAGATGGCCAGTACGACCCGAGCCAGGCTCAATGTCCACATACCGTCGAGAGACCGCGAGCGACGCACGACCTGCGCGGACACGTCCACGTTCTCGCCGGCCACGCCGATCGAGCGTCGGCGTAGTCGATGGACGAAGTCCGAGTGCGACTCGCAGTCCGGGCACTGCTGAAGATGCTCCCTGAGGTCCGCGTCGTCGAGTCGGGTGTCCTCGCCATCGACCTGCGCGCTGATCGCCTGCTGGACCGAGGAGCACGTCACCGGTGCCACGATCCCCCTCCCTCGTTCGGCTGCTGGGCGACCATCAGGCAATGATAGGGAGGTGTCCACCGGCGACCCCCTCCTGCCCTTGCTACTGGCGGCTCGAGAGGGGAACGACGTAGCCCTGTCGGAACTCGTGCGGCGCACCCAGCCCGTGCTGTGGCGGGTGTGCCGTGACCTCGGCACCGATGGCGATGCCGCCGACCTCGTGCAGGAGACCTACGAACGGATGTTGCGGGCCATGCACGGCTACGAGGGACGGGCCCCGGTCCGGCCCTGGTTGCTGAGGATCGCGCGCAACGTGTGCGCCGACGCCGTGCGTCGGAACCAACGACGCCGTCGGTTGATCGAGCGAGCGGCGGCATCGCTCGAACCGGAGGGTCGCGAGATCGCAGATCGATCGATCGCGCCGCTGGTGGCCGCACTGGATCGGGACCGCTTCGAGGCGTTCGTGCTCACCCAACACGTCGGTCTGAGCTACGAGGAGGCTGCACAGGTGTTGAACTGCCCTGTGGGCACGATCAGGTCCCGGGTGTCCCGGGCGCGGTCCGACCTGCGCGCGGCGCTGCGGGCAGCGGACTCTGCCTAGTTCTCAGTCCGAGGCAAAGACGTCGAACGAACCGAGCACGGCGCGCGAGTCCTTGAGCCGGTGCACGATGAGCCACTGCCCGTCGATGCGTCGCCATGTGTCGTGGTACTCCCCCAACGTGGAGAACGTGGTCGTGGCGTGCGCGCCGGTGCCGAGGTGCATGTCGCTCACGTAGGCGTGGCTCACCGCGGTGTCGACGTCGACGTCGACCACGATGTTGCCGAGCAGGTGCTGGGTGGGACCGCACACGTCGAGGAACTCACGGATCGACTCGACGATCCGATCGGCGCCGACCTCGGGTCCGCGACCGAACTCGGCCTCGGCGTCGTCGGCCAGCAACGTGCGCACCACCACCCAGTCCCGGGCGTCCATGCCCCGGGCGAAGGCCATGAGTCGCCGAGCGATGTCGCGCTCGTCGAGCAATCGGGTCAGCAGCGCCGCGGGATCACCTTCGGGTCGTTCGTGGGCCATGCCCCATCATCGCCCGCCGATCGGCAATCCGTCTCGCTCAGTGCGGGCGCTCGCCGCGCAACGACACCCGTTGGATGACCCGCCGGGCATCGCCGTAGTCACCCACCACCGAGTGCTGGGTCACGCGGTTGTCCCAGAAGGCGATGTCGCCCGGCGTCCAGTGGTGACGAACCACGAATTCGGGACGCACCGAATGCGTGTAGAGGAACGACAGCAACATCGCGCTCTCGTCAGGATGCAAGCCCTCGACGTGCGAGGTGAACCCGGGATTCACGAACAGGGCGCGCTCGCCCGTCTCCGGATGGACGCGCACGACGGGATGGCGGACTGGTTCCAGAGACGACAGCACCTCGCCCTCCCACTCCCCGCCGCCGTCGCGCCGGGCCAACTGCGCGCCGAATGCCGCTCGGCCGTCGTGGACGGCCGTCAGCGTGGCGAGGTAGCCCTGCAGTGAGGGGCTGAGCGCGGCGAGGGCCGCCACCTGGTCCGACCACATCGTGTCGCCACCGGATGGCGGAATCACCACGGCGTTCAGGATCGATGCCGATGGTGGTCGCTCGACGAAGGTGACATCGGTGTGCCAGTCCAAGCCTGCACTCCGGGTGGCGACATCGCCGTAGTGGGCGTAGACCTCGCGAGACGCCGAGTAGTCGATCTCGAACACGCTCGGATGGCCCTCGACACCCCCGAGCACGGGATGGCCGGGGGTGAGCTCACCGAAGCGGGAGGCGAACCGCTCGTGCTGCTCGGTGGTGAGATGCTGAGACCGGAAGAACACCACCCGCCGCTCCAGCCAGACCCGACGGATCGCCGCCACCGTGTCGTCATCAAGTTCGACCGACAGGTCCACCCCGGCGATCTCCGCCCCGATCGTTCCCGACAGCGGACGGACGTCGAGGTCGACCGACGGCCGCGACCGTTCGGTGAGGGTCACAGCACACCGACGGCGGAGAGCACGAGAGCGATGGCGGCCGGAAGCATCGACAGCACCACCCAGATCGCCGTCGGACGGGGCGGGTCATCGGTGACGAGGAGATCCGGCTCGGCCCTGTCGGGAAAGTTGACCACCATGGTCGGGATTCTGATCGCCCGGCCGGGACATTGTCAAGTGATTCGGTGGAAATTGTCGTGTGGGGACCTCAGCCGCCGATCTGACTCATGGACCGGGCCGGGCGTATGAAGTGCACCTGCCCGATCTGGTGGCCGGCCCACTTGGCCCCCACCTCGGCGGTGATGGCGGCGGCGATCTCGTCGTCGGAGGCATCGCCGCGCAGCAACGCCCGCAGGTCGAGCTCCCGAGTGGCGAACAGGCAATGACGCAGCATGCCGTCGGCGGTGAGCCGCACCCGATCGCACGACTCGCAGAAGGCCTCGGTGACACTGGGGATCACACCGAACTCCCCCCGACCGTCGAGGTATCGGAAACGGGCCGCCGGCTCGGTGCCACGACCGGGTACCGGTTCGACGGGATGGACGGCGGCGATGGCGTCGACGATCTCGGCCTTGGTGAGGACCTGGCCGCGGTCCCATTCCCCCTGCGCGTCGAGGGGCATGAACTCGATGAAGCGCACGGTGACGCCGCGTTCACGGCCGAAGTCGGCGAAGTCGACGATCTCGTCGTCGTTCACCCCGCGCATGGCCACGCAGTTGACCTTCACCGGATCGAGTCCGGCAGCCAGCGCGGCGTCGATCCCGGACAACACGGCATCGAGTTCGTCGCGGCGGGTGATCTCGGCGAAGCGATCGGCCCGCAGTGAATCGAGCGAGATGTTGATGCGACGCAGACCAGCGGCCACCAGCGCCGGCGCCAGTTCGGTGAGACGCGTGCCGTTGGTGGTGAGGGCCAGATCGACACCGAGATCGGCGAGTTGGGCGACGAGGATCTCGAGTCCGGCGCGAACGGTGGGTTCACCGCCGGTGAGGCGGATGCCGTCGAAGCCGAAGCGCTCGACGCACAGGCGGGCCACCCGGGTCAGTTCCTCGTAGGTGAGCAGCTCGTCGCGCGGCGTCCACTCGAGACCCTCGGCCGGCATGCAGTAGGTGCAGCGGAAGTTGCAGCGATCGGTCACCGAGATTCGCAGGTCGCGGTGCACGCGCCCGAACCCGTCGACCAGCGGGGCGGCATCGGAGCGACGGGCGTCGGCCATGGCGGCAGGCTACGGGCGCAGCAGGCGGACCCGCACGACGGTGCCGGCCTCGAGACTGTCGCCGTCGGGCAGTTCGGCCAGCGCATCGGCCGAGGCCATGGCCGCCATGTGGTGCGAGCCCTGGGCGCCGGCCGATCGCACGCGGTAGGTGCGGGTGGCGTGGTCCCACGCGCATCGCACTCGGGCGAAGTGGGTCTTGCCGTCGGGGCGCCGGCGCAACGGCTCGTCGAGCACGCCGTCGACGATCGGCCCGTCCAGGTCGGTGGCGCCGTGTCCACCCATGCGGCGCAGCCCGGGTCGACAGAACAGTTCGAAACTGACCATCGACGACACCGGGTTGCCGGGCAGACCGAACACAGGCACGCGTCCACCGTCGGCCCGGGCGATGGTGCCGAAGGCCAGGGGCTTGGCCGGTTTGATCGCCACCTGCATCCACCGCATGTCACCGATGCGGTCGAGCACGACCTTGACGTAGTCGAAGTCGCCCATGCTCACGCCACCGGTGGTGACCAGCGCGTCGGCCCTCTCCGCGCCGTCGCGCAGCACCGACTCGATGGCCGCTTCGTCGTCGGCCACCAGTCCGAGGTCGACGGTCTCGTACCCATAGGTGCGCAACAGCGCCAACAGCCCGAGTCGGTTCGAGTCGCGGATCTGTCCGGGACCGAGCGGTCGACCGTCACCCACCAACTCGTCACCGGTGGACACCACCGCCACCCGGGGGCGGGGCACCACGTCGAGTTCGGTGACTCCCACAGTGGCCAGCACACCGAGATGGGCCGGACCGAGCAGCGTGCCGGCTGCCACCACGACGTCGCCGGGCACCACGTCGTCACCGGCGGGGCGGATGTGCTGCCCCGCGGTCGCCGCCGC
>VERC01000246.1 GCA_018882825.1 Acidimicrobiia bacterium
CCCCTCACGACCGGATCGCGCACCACCGCCATCCTCGGCGTCATCGCCCTCGTGTCCCTCGCCGTGCTGGCCCTGTTCGGACTGGTGCTCAGCCCGGCCGACGCCAATCAGGGCGAGGCGGTCCGGATCCTGTATGTGCACGTGCCCTCGGCCACGGCGGCCTACATCGGGTGCTTCCTCACCACCGTGGGTTCGATCGTCTACCTGTGGCGCCGGTCGCGTTGGTGGGAACTCGTGGCCTTCGCCGGTGCCGAGGTGGCCACGCTGTTCACCGTCATCACGTTGGTGACGGGGATGCTGTGGGGCCGGCCCACCTGGGGTGTGTTCTGGGTGTGGGACGCGCGACTCACCTCGACGGCGATGTTGCTGTTGTTGCTGCTCGGCTACCTGGCCGTGCGGCGTCTCAGCGCCGACTACGAGGTGCGGGCCACTCGCGCCGCCATCGTCGGACTGCTGCTGGTCCCCAACGTCATCATCGTCCGACAGTCGGTGCAGTGGTGGCGCACGTTGCACCAGAAGCCGACCCTGTTCTCGAACGGTCTCGGCTCGCGCATCGAGGGCCTGATGCTGTTCTCGCTGTTCACGGGGTTCGTCGCCATCGGTCTGGTGTTCCTGTGGCTGCTCATCCATCGCTTCCGTGTGGCGTGGCTGGCCGAGCAGGTGGCCGAGGAGGGACTGGAGACGGCGATCGCCGAGCGTCGGGCCGAGGGAGTGACGTCATGAGCACGCTGGTGGTCGGTGCCATCGGGGGCACATGGCCCTACGTGACCGCGTCGTGGATCTTCGTGTTAGCCTCGATCGGGGTGTTCGCCATCGCCACGGTGGTGCGCGGCCGTCGTCTCAGTCGACGGGTTCCCCCGGAGCGTCGACGATGGAGCTGACCCCTCGCACCGGTCCTGCGGGGACGTCGGACGCCCCGCGTCGGCGCCGTCGCAGGATGAGCCTGCCGGCTCTGGCGCTGCTCGTCGCCGTCATCGCCATCGGTGGATTCGTCGTGCTGCAGGCGCTCGGTTCGGCCACCACCTTCTACCGCAACGTGGACGAGGCCGTCGCCCAGCGCGACACCCTCGGCGCCAAGCGGTTCCGGCTGCAGGGCACCGTCGTGCCCGGCACCATCGACCGCACCGGTGACGGGGTCACCTTCGAGGTGGCCTACAACGGTGTGGGTCTCATGGTGCGCCACGTCGGGGATCCGCCCGAGATGTTCAAGGAGAGCGAAGCGGTCCTGCTCGAGGGACGCTTCGATGCCACCGACGGGTCGACCTTCGATTCCGACCTGATGATCATCAAGCACAGCGAGGTGTACAAGGAGAAGGAGGCGGGTCGTCTCAGTGAGGCGGACGTCAACGGCAAGGTTCCCGTCACTTCCGGTGGGGCCGGTTCGTGAACCTCGTCATCGGTCGCGCCGGAGTGACCCTCGGACTGGCGGCCGCCATCCTCGGAGTGGTCACCCTCGCCTACGGGCTGGCGCGCCGACGACCCGACATCGTCCGTCTGTCGCGTTGGTACGCGCTCATGGTGTTCGCCGGGGGCCTGCTGGCCGCGGTGGCGATGGAACGAGCGCTGATCACGCGCGACTTCACCGTCGAGTACGTGGCCCAGAACGGCTCGACCCGCACGCCGGCCCTCTACAACTTCGCCACCCTGTGGGGCGCACTCGAAGGCTCGATCATCCTGTGGGCCCTCGTGCTCGGCGGCTACACCCTGGCCGTCGTCATCAAGTTCCGGAAGCGACTCGCCGATCCGCTCGTCGGCTGGGCCCTGCTCACGATGTTCGCCGTGGCCGTGTTCTTCTTCTTCCTGCTGGTCGGTCCGGCCAATCCGTTCCGCGCCTTCGACCCGCCCATCGGGTTCGACGGCCCCGGTCCGAATCCGCTGTTGCAGAACCACCCACTCATGGCCTTCCACCCGCCGATGCTCTACCTGGGGTACGTCGGATTCACGGTGCCCTTCGCCTTCGCCATCGCCGCCCTGGTCACCGGTCGTGTCGGTGAAGGGTGGCTCTTGGCCACCCGACGCTGGACGCTGGTGGCATGGGGCTTCCTCACCGTCGGCATCATCCTCGGCGCGTGGTGGAGCTACGAGGTGCTCGGGTGGGGTGGCTACTGGGCCTGGGACCCGGTGGAGAACGCGTCGCTCATGCCGTGGTTGACCGGCACCGCCTACCTGCACTCGGTGTTGGTGCAGGAACGTCGCGGGATGTTGCGCGTCTGGAACCTGTCGCTCCTGTGTGCCACGTTCGCGCTCACCATCCTCGGCACCTTCATCACCCGTTCGGGTGTGATCGAGTCGGTGCACGCGTTCACGACGTCGGAGATCGGGATCTCTCTCATCACGTTCTTCGCCATCATCGTGTTGGTCACGGTCGGACTCATCGGGTGGCGGGGTGATCGTCTGCGGGCGCCCGGCCGGATCGATTCGCCGCTCTCGCGCGAAGGTGCGTTCCTGGCCAACAACGTGCTGTTCGCGGCGTTCGCCTTCGTGATCCTGCTCGGCACCATCTTCCCGCTGGTGGTCGAGGCCACCCAGGGAGATCGCATCTCGGTCGGGGTGCCGTACTTCAACCGCATGACCATGCCCATCGGGTTGACGCTGCTCTTCCTGATGGCGGTGGCCCCGGTCCTGCCCTGGCGCAAGGCCAGCGGTGAGTTGCTGCGTCATCGACTGCTGTGGCCGGCGTGGATCGGCGTCGGGGTCATGGTCCTCGCCATCGCCCTCGGGTCCCGGGGCTTCACCACCGTGTTGGCCTTCGGGCTGGGCGGGTTCGCCGCTGGTTCCGCCGGCCGTCAGCTCGTGCTGGCCCTGCGTCGCCAGGGCTGGCGCGGTCTTGTGGGTCGGGCCAACGGTGGCATGGTCGTGCACCTCGGTGTGGTGATGATCGCCGTGGCCTTCGCGGCCAGCAGCAGCTATGTCCGCCAGGCCGAGTTCACCCTCAGCCCCGGCGAGTCGGCCCGCTTCGCCGGTCACACGCTCGTCTACGAGGGCCGGGTCGTGCGTCAGGAGTCGGCCAAGATCGTCGATCAGGTGCTCATCAGCATCGACGGCACCGGGCCATGGGGTCCGTCGCTCAACAAGTTCGCCAACGGGAATCAGACCATCGGGACGCCCTCGGTGCGCACGACCCTGACCGACGACGTGGCGTTGTCGGTGATCGACGTGGGTGCCGGCGCCGATCCCCCGGTGACGATCCGGGTGACCATCCAACCCCTTGTGGTGTGGCTGTGGATCGGTGGGGGTGTCATGGCGTTGGGGACGCTGCTCGCCGTCTTCCCCGGGCGCCGGCGCGATCCGCTGGCGCCGGTATCGGCCCCGGTGCCCGGTCGTGAGGCGGTGCGCGCATGACCGATGTCGGTCCCGGCGCCGATGCCGCTGTCGACCTCGTCGCCGAGCGGACCGGCGGGTCGAAGGTGGCCCGCAACGCCGCCATCGTCGTCGGCCTCGTCCTCGCCGCGCTCATCGTGCTGCTGGCCACCCGGGGCACGAGCACACCGATCTCCAGTCGGATCGTCGGTCAGGCCGCACCGGCATTCTCGGGCACCACGCTCGACGGCTCGACGTGGTCGATGGCCTCGCATCGCGGCGAATGGGTCGTGGTGAACTTCTTCGCCACCTGGTGCACGCCGTGTCGACTGGAGGATCCCCAGATCCAGCAGTTCGTCGAGTCGCACCGGGGTGATCCCGTCGCCGTGATCAGTGTCGCCTTCTCCGACGATGCGCAGTCGATCCG
>VERC01000247.1 GCA_018882825.1 Acidimicrobiia bacterium
CGAGTACATCGTGCGCGGCAACCTCGCCGGTGCTGTCTACACCTCGTTCACGATGGAGGCCGGCGCCGCCGACGGCGCCTACGCCACACAGACCTCGGGTGTGCTGCGCGACGACGACATCGACGTCGACGCCGAGGGCAACTACGAGATCCGTCTCGGGGGTCCGACCGCCGATCGCAACTGGTTGGCGATCCCCTCCGATGGTGGGCGGATCACCACTCGGCACTACTTCGAATGGCCGCACTCCTCCGCCGCGTCGCAGACCCTGCACATCCCGCTGTCGATCGAGTGCACGGCCACGCCACCGGCCCCGCCGCGCTGGGGTGACGACCGTGTCGCTGCCGCTCTGCAGCGCGTCATCAACCACGTCCGGACCAAGACCGTCGACAATCCCGGACCGGATCCCTCGGTCGACATCCCGTTCGTGTCGCGCACGCCCAACGAGTTCAAGCCTCCGGTGGTGCCGGGCAACATGGCCTTCGCCGCGTTCGACGCCGCGTACGCCATGGCGCCGTACCTCATCGGTGACGACGAGGCGCTGGTGATCCGCGGACGCTGGCCCGAGTGTCGGTTCGCCAATCTGTGCCTGTGGAACCGGTGGGGCCAGATGTACGACTACGTCAATCGTCAGGTCAGCCGGAACCGAGCCAACACCACCCTCGACTCCGACGGAGGGTTCACCCTGGTGCTGGCCCACTCCGATCCCGGACATCCCAACTGGATCGACACCGAGGGCCGCAACCTCGGCACCATGTTCTTCCGTTTCTTCCTCCCCGAAGGAGAGATCGCCACGCCGATGTGCGAGGTCGTGAAGTTCGTCGACCTGTCCGATCATCTGGGTTGACATGAGCGTCGACGAACCGTTGCGCGTGACCCGCACCGGCGGTGTCGTCACCGTCACCATCGACATCCCGCCCCACAACATCGTCGGCGCCGATCTGGTCGTCGGCCTGTTCGGGCTCCTCCCGGATCTCGAGTCCGACGAGTCGGTGGCGGTCGTCGTGTTCCGCAGCGCCGACCCCGACTTCTTCCTCATGCACGGTGACGTCGAGGCATTGCTCACCATGCCGGCCGACGATCGTCCGGTCACCGAGCCCAACATCGCCGCCGCCCTGTTCGAGCGCATCAACAGCGCGCCGTACCTCACCATCGGTGTGATCGACGGGTACGCCCGCGGCGGCGGATGCGAGTTCCTCTCCGCCCTCGATCTGCGCATCGGCACACCTCGAACCGTCATCGGTCAACCCGAGGTGCCGATGGGGATCCTCCCCGGTGCCGGGGGAACGGTGCGCATGGCCAGAATGTTGGGGCGTGCGAGTGCGCTCGAAATGGTGCTGAGCGGTCGCGATGTCGATGCCCGCGAGGCGCTGGCCATGGGCTGGTTGCAAGCGATCGTGGCCGACGACACCGAGGCCGACGCGTGGATCGACCGGTTCACCTCGCTCGAACGTCGCTCCATCGCCGCCGTCAAGTACGTGATCGACGCTGCGCTCGATCACGATCCGGGCGCACTGGTCGACGAGAGTGCGGCGTTGGCCGCCGCCATCGCGTCCGGGGCCCATCGCGGACTCATGCGTCGGTTCCTCGACGCCGGCGGCCAGACCCGCGCCGCCGAGGTCGGTCCCATCGATCCCCTGCTGGATGCCATGCGCAATGTCTGATGGTCATTCTTCCCAGCGCCGCAGGACCACTCGGACGGTGACCGCGGTCGCGGCGACGATGCTGTTCGCCGGCGTCGTGCTCGGTGCCTGTTCGGGTTCCGACGACGAGTCGGCCTTCGCCGGGGCGAACGAGACCACGTCCACCGCGTCGATCACGTCCACCACCTCGACCACGGTCGCCGACTCGGCCAGGGCCGGTGGCACTCCTGCGGTCCCGGCCGGCGGGGGTAACCAGGGCGGGGCATCGACCGGTGGCGGTGGCGGTGGAAGTGGCGGTACACCGGCGCCGACGTCGCCCGACCAGTACGTCGTCCCCGACCTCGTCGGCCAGACGCGTGCGGCGGCCGAGGGACTGTTGTCGGCACGGGGCTTGCGCTCGCTCTACGTCACGGTGAACGACTGGCGAGTGGCGAGAGACATCGTCTCCTCCCAGGATCAGCCTCCGGGCCAGATGCTCGGACCCAACGGGGTCGTGTCGTTCCGAGTGTCGAGCGGTCCGACGATGGCACCCGTCCCCAATGTCGTGGGCCAGTGCGTGTCGGTAGCCCGGGATCGGCTGCTGGAGGCAGGATTCCCGTCGCAGGTCTTCTACCGAGTCGATGCCGCGAAGTACTACCGGGTCATCTCCAGCTCCCCGGCCGCGTCGTTCATGAAGCGGCAGGGCGAACTGGTGACGCTCTACGTGAGCACCAACGCCACTCGGGACGGGTGCACCTGAGGGTGTCGCCCCGCTGAGGTCACACCTTGCGCAGCGGATGGTGCGGTTCGGGCGGCAGGCCCACTGCGACGACGTCGCCGACGCGCACCGTGCCGCCCCGCACGACCATCGCCATCGCGCCGTCACGGAAGAGCCTCGGTCCCTCACCCGGATCGAAGGAGACCGCGGCCCGCAGTCCGGGCCGGTACCGGTCGATCTGGGCGCACGGATCGCGAAGACCGGTGAGCACCACGATGGCGTCGGCGCCCAGGGCGAGGGTGGTGCCCACCGGGAGGGAACCCAACTCGAGGCCCCGCGTCACCACGTTCTCCCCGAACTCGCCGTACCCGATGTCGAATCCGGCAGCGCGCACCTCATCGTGCAGTTCGGCACTGACGAGATGCACCTGACGCAGGTTGGGCCGATCGCCGTCCTTCTTGCGTCGACTCACGTGTTGCACCGTCGGTCCCGCGTGGGAGTCACCCTCGATCCCGATCCCGGCCAGCAGCACCACCTCGTCGGCGGTCGGTTTGGCGAAGTCGTGACCGGCGTCGAGGGCGAGGCCCGCCACGGTGGGAACGGAGGGAACGGAAGGAGTGGTCATGGCTCAGCCGGCGATCTCGTCGAACGTCACCACTCGCGTCGTCAGCGCCGGCACCGACTCGGTCGGCAGCAGGAACCGCCAGAACATCGTGCCGTGCGACAGGCCCCGGGTGTCGAGCCAGTTGGGGACGCCCGGGTCGCGGTGGGCGAGCACCATACGGAACGATCCGTCGTCCTCGGTCACCGTCTGTGTGCGATTTAGTGACACCTGTCGTCGGTCGTAGGGCAGCGTCTGCATGTGGTTGTTGAACAGCACGACGTTGGCGAAGCGACCGCGGGGGAACCGACCGCTGATCTCGAGCGCCTCGTCGGGACCGAGCAGCCATCGCGCGCTGCGGTAGACGTTGTCGGTGGCGGCGTAGCCGATGCCGAGGTTCCCGTCGTGATCGGGCGGATCGGTGAACTCGTTGGGTACGGCCGACACCCACGGGATCGCCCCCGGGGGAGGTGGGGTGTGACCCCAGCCGACGGTCACCGACCGCAGGAACGTCATGGCCCGACGGATGTTGGCCGCCACCGCTGCGTCGTCGGGCACGGGTGGCGGACCGGGATCGACCAACGGCTCGATGGTGAGCGGGATGTGCAGGTTCGGATCCAGTGCTGCGCAGCGCTGCCACTCGAAGTAGTGCCGGGTGGTCAACGATCCGGCCTCGGGGTCGAGTTCGATGAAGTCGGGACCGGAGCCCGCGCCCGGAGGACCAAGCGTCAGTTCGTAGTTCCCCGCGGCGTCGACGGTGAACTCGTCGTCGTTCCG
>VERC01000248.1 GCA_018882825.1 Acidimicrobiia bacterium
TCAGAGGTGTACAAGAGACAGATCCAGGCGATGGCCAACGACCCCAGCAGCTGCTCCAGTGACAGCCAGATGATCAGCTTCTTGCGATCGAACATGTCGGCGATGACCCCGCCGAAGGTGGCGAACAGCAACTGGGGGACGAGGTTGCAGAACCCCACCAGTGACACCAACCACGCGCTCTTGGTGGTGGCGTAGACGAAGGCGGCGAGGATGACGTTCTGCATCCATGTGCCGATCGTCGACCCCAGCGTCGACAGCCACATGGTGCGGAAGTCGCGGACGGCCAGCGCCGCTCGGACGGGACCGACGTCGAGGGGACGGTCACCGTCGACCATGGCCTCCTCGGCCTCGGCGCGGAATTCGTCCTCGGACTCGAATCCGTGGTCCCCCTTCATCGTCGACGAGGGTACGGGTGTGAACGGGGCTGCGGCGAAATGGGCGGAACGGCGAAGATGCCGGGGACGGGCCGGGGGTCGGTCAACGACGCTCGAGCCGGGCAGTCGCCGTGGCCCGTACGACCTCGTGGTGCGGTACCCCGGGCAGGGCACGACCGAAGATGTGCGGGACCTGCCGCGACGCCGAGATGGTGACCGAACCGTCATCGTCGACCGTGATGTGTGGACCGTCGACGACGTCGCGCAGTGCTCCGCGCAGGTCGAGCGCTCCCATGGCGATCAGCCAGGCCGCAGATCGGTCGACGTGGTAACCGCCCCCGGCTCGTAGGAGCGATTCGTCGAGCGCACCGGCGACTGCGTCGTTGGCGGCGTCGGTCAGCGCGGCCTGCAGGTCGCGCTGACCGACCCGCAGTGCGGTGAGGTCGACGGCGATGGCGCCGAGGACGAACATGATGAGCACCGCCGCCGGCATGAGCATCAGTGCCGAGCCCCGATCGCCGTGCCGTCGCCTCAGCATCGTGCCTCGCCCTCCAGTCCGCCCCGGTAGGGGTCGATGACCTCGGTGCTGGTGGCCACCACGTCGAAGGCGTGCCCGTAGCCGCCGATCACCGGAATGCGGATGGCCGGCATCGGGTGACGAACGGTGACCGCCACCCGACTGCATCGCGCCCAACCCCCGTCCCCCACGTAGGAGATGTCGACCGTCGTCGAGTCGATCGACCGCCCGTGGCCCGCCATGGCCTCGAGGGCGGCGCCGGTGGCGAACATGTGGGCGCTCGGTTCGTCGGGCGACTCGACGAAGGCCCGCACCGCCTCGCGGGCGGCACTGGTGGTGGCCAGATCGGCATCGACGACACCCCAGGCGTTGGCGATGAACAGCATGGCCAGTACGAAGGTGAGCAGCCCGAGGGGCAGCACCTCGGCGCCACCGGCCTGACCGGTGTCACCGCGCAGACGGCTGTCCTCGGTGCCGAGGACGGTCGACGTCACGCTCATTGCCATCGCTCCACGCGCACCCGTGCCGTCCGTTCGATCGTCGACGGTGCGACCGCACCCAGGACCGTCCACATGAATCCCGGTGGTCGAGCACGGATCGTGAGTGCGACGGTGTCCCATGTCGTCGCCGTCCAGTCGAGGTCGACATCGGCGCCGAAGCGACCGAGGTTCGATCGCACGATCTGCTCGGCCCGCACCCTCGCAGTCTCCGGTAGTGCCGACTCGTCGTGCGGGGTGCGGGCACCGGCCACCAGTCGTGCCCCTTCGTACGCTGCGTCGGTGGCCGAGGATCGGGCGAAGGCGGCGATCAACGTCTGCACGGCGAACAGGAGCAGGACGAGGAACACCAGCAGTCCGGCGAAGGTGGCGATGAGGCCGGTGCCGTCGTCCCCGTTCAGACGCCTCCGATTCACTGCGAGCCGATCTGACTGATCCGCTCGTTGGTCGTGGCTTCGGTCGACTTCCACATCTGTTGGAACCCGATCCACATCGCCGCGCCGAGGAAGGCCATGATCAGCACGGCGATGGCCGCCGAGATCACACCCTCGCCCCGGTCGCCGCGCAGTCGCCGACGGGATGGTGCGACCTCGGGATCGTTCGCCTGCTGGTCGTCGGTGTTCGTCATTGCTCCTCCTGTTGGTGTTGTCGGTGATGGGTCGGCGGATCCGCGGGCCGGATGGTCAGGTTCCGGTGAACAGACGCAGCGCGTCGGCGAAGGGGACGGCCAGGAACAGCAGTCCGGGTACCAACGTGGCCACGGTGACCGGCACCCACACCTGCTGCGAACGCTTCTCGATCCGCTCCACGAGCTCGCGGTGCAACTCGGCGCGGACGGCCCGCGCCTCGTTGGTGATCAGATGTCCGAGATCGCCGGCCTCGCGGTCGAGGGCCAACACCCCGACCAGTCGGTGCACGGCCATCACATCGGCGGTGTCGGCCCATTCACCCAGCGCCGTGACCTCGTCGACGCCGTGACCGATGCGGGCCACGACCCGCTTCAGATCTCGGGCCACGCAGCCGGTCGACCTGTCGGCCAGCCTCACCAGCGCGCCGCCCATCGAGTACCCGGACGACAACATCATCCCCAGTTGTTCGCTGACCACCGGCAGTTCGAGTTGCAGCGATCGCTGCCAGTGCTCGGATCGTCGGGCCAGCGCGCCCTCCACCAGGAGGAAGGCCAGTAGGGGCGCGCCCGACACACACAGCACGGTGAGGGCGGGTGGTGGGGCGAGTGCGACGGTCACCACGATGGCGCCGGCCAGTGCACCGAGCGCCCACGCGCCCTGCCGCAGACGGAAGGTCACCGGGTCGAGCGGGGAGTGGATCCGCTCGAGTCGCCGGGCGAGGTCCTCCTCGACACCGGCGACGCGGGCCACCGAGGTGCCTGCGTCGCGCAGCAGCGGTCCGAGCACACGCACCACACCGGCGGAACCTTCGTCGACCTCCGATCCGGAGATGCCGTCGAGATAAGGACGGAGTCGAGCGGCCAGGGGTCGGCGCCGGAACCACGGCACGCTTCCCAGCAGCAGGGCCGTTCCCGCCCACAGCAGCACGGCGACGAGCATCATCGGCTGTCTCATCGGTCGAACACCCGACGCTCGGTGGGGAGCCTGAGCATGCGACCGGCCCATTGCCAGCACAGTGCGGTCATGGCCAGAGCGCACAGCACGGCCAGTTGACCGATCGCAGTGGAGTAGGCGGCGCGTCCGTTGCCGATGGCCAGTCCGGCCGCGGCCATTCCCAGCGGCACGAGCAGGACGAAGCGGCGGGCGAAGCGCACACCGGACTGACGGGCGCGAACGTCCTTGCGGTAGGCGAGGTCGTCACGACGATCCTGGGCCAGATCGGCCAGTCGCCGATCCACGCCCGTGCCGCCGAGTTCGTGGGCGATGAGCAGCGTTTCGCACGTGGCGTCGCAGGTCGGATCGGCGAGTTGGTCGCGCAGGGCCGCCAGCGTGCGCTCGAAGTCGGTCGTCAGCATCCATTCGCGTTGCGCGGCGGCGAACGCAGGACGCATCGCCTCAGGGCCTGACGCACCGACCTCGAACAGCGCCTGGGGGAGTGATCGACCGACCGAGGACGTCAGCAATCGGAGTTCCTCGATCATGCGTGGCCATGCGTCCTGGGCGGCGACGATCCGCGACCGCCGCCGTTGACGGAAGGCGGCCAGCGGAAAGGTGGCCGCGAACAACGCGCCGGCCACCGCAGCGAGGAAGGTGCCGAACAGGATGAGGGCCAACGCCGCCCCGCCGATCGTCACCGCCGCGACGGTGCCCAACAGTTCGGGGCTCGACACCGAGGCCAGTCCGGC
>VERC01000249.1 GCA_018882825.1 Acidimicrobiia bacterium
CGACCTGCTCATCGGCGGCGCCGTGGTCATCGTCCTGCTGCTGATCGTGGGTGTGTTCCTCGTGTCTCGCTCCGACAGCAAGAGCAGTTCGGGAGGCAACAGGGCGACGAGCCTCCCCGCCGACATGTTGCAGCTCGGCATCCAGTACCAGCAGGACGGCAAGTTGGAGGAGGCGAAGAAGGCCTACAACGCCGTGCTGCTCACCGACCCGAAGAACAAGTTCGCCCTCTACAACCTGGGTCTGGTGGCCCAGATCCAGGGTGACAACAACGGTGCGGTTTCGTACTACGACCGGGCGCTGGCCACCGATCCCAAGATGGACACCGCCATCTACAACCGCGCGCTCGCCCTGCGCGACCTCGGTCGCCTCGACGAGGCCGTCGTGGCCCTGCGTGCACTGCTGCAACAGGGAGAATCGGTCGGGGTGCTGCAGAACCTCGGCAACATCCTCATTGCCCAGGGCAAGGCCACGGAGGGCGCAGCACTCGTGGCCCGGGCCAATGCGCTCCAGAAGTCCGGCGCCGGGAACTGATCCTCGACTCCCGGCCGCGGGCTCGGCGACGGGCCCGGCGGTCGTGACGACAGCATGAACGAAGCGACGACATCGGACCGGAGCACCCTGGACACGGGCGCTCCGGTCCGCTCGCTCACGCCCGCAGGATGGACGGCCATCGTGGTCAGCGCCTTCACCTGTCTGGCCTTGTGCGCCTACCAGTTGAGTCTGCCCGCCGCACTGGCCGGCGTGCACAGCTACACCGGAGGGGGCTACGACGACGGGGTGCACCTCGCCACCGCACTGCGGTTGACGAGTTTCACGTTGCCGTATCGGGACTACGTGTTTCTCCATCCGCCCGGCATCGCCGTGCTGCTGTGGCCGTTGGGGGTCATCGGTCGCATCGTCGGTGAACAGGACGCCCTCGTGCTGGGGCGGCTGCTCATGACCGTGATCTCGGTGGCCAACGTCGTGCTCGTCGGGGTGCTCCTGCGTCGACGCGGCGCGGCGGCGATGTTCGTCGGCGGAATGTTCCTCGCCCTGTGGCCGCTGGCGGCCGACGCCACCCGCACGATCATGCTCGAACCGATCATGGTGCTGTTCGTGCTGCTCGGCGCGGTGGTGCTGTTCCCCGAGGGACGCTTCGCCCATGGGAACAGGGTCGTCCTGGCCGGGCTCCTGTTCGGGGTGGCCCTCTCGGTGAAGATGCTGGTGGTGCTGCCGCTGGCCGCGGTCGGCGCGGTGGCACTGGTGAAGTGGCGACAGCGCCTCCTCCCGCTCGTCTCCGGCGTCGCCCTCGGGTTCGCGGCGATCTCGTTGCCCTTCTTCGCTCTGGCCACGGGGCGGTTCGTCGATCAGGTGCTCGTCTCCCAACTGTCGCGCCATCCCTCGGGTTCGTTCGCCAAACCGGCGGGCGAGCGTCTGGCCATGCTGGTCGGACTCAGCACCAGGCCGTCGGCCACCCAGGTGTCGGTGGCCATCGTGCTCACCGGGGTCGTCGCCGCCGTCGTCGCCTTCGCCTGGTCGGTGCAGCGCCGACGACTCACCGATCTCGACTGGTTCGTCCTGCTGGCCACCGTGACGTCGTCGGCGGCGATGTTCCGCGCCCCGGACCTGTTCGAGCACTACCTGTACCTACCGGCCACCTTCATCGCACTCCTTCTCGGCACGACGATCGCCCTCCTGGTCGATCTGGTGCCCCGACGCGTCGGTTCCGAGGGCGTGCACGCTCGTTGGATCGCCTCGGCCGTCATCGTGGTCGTGGTCGCCGCGCTGGCCGTTCCGTTGTTCCGACACGACCAGGGTGTGTCGAGGATGTTCGTGGCCGGAGCCGACGACCCGTCGGCCTGGGCGAGGTCGTTCATCCCCGAGGGGGCGTGCGCCGTCTCCGACGTGTCGACCATCCTCATCGTGGCCGATCGCTTCCAGACCGACGATCCCGACTGTCCGGTGCCGGTCGATCCGTTCGGGATGTGGTTGGCCCAGCCGGAACGGAAGTCGCCCCACCAGTCGAAGACCACGTCGCCCGAACTGCTCGCCACCTGGCGCGACTACCTCGACCGATCCGAGTACGTCGTGATGTCGATCGACCTGACGAACTTCTTCCCCTGGCCCCCGGACCAGCAGCAGTGGTTCGCCGAGAACTTCCGCAAGGTCGGCACGCGTGGCAGGGTGGTGCTCTACGAGAGGATCACCGATGAGTGAACGGACGCCGACCATCGTCCTCACGATGATCGTCAAGAACGAGGCCCACGTCATCGAGCGATGCCTGACCTCGGTCATGCCCCTCGTCGACGCCTACTGCATCGTCGACACGGGCTCCAGCGACGGGACCCAGGACGTGATCCGAGAAGTGATGGCGGGGGTGCCCGGCGAGGTGTTCGACCGTCCGTGGCACGATTTCGGCACGAACCGGTCCGAGGCCCTCGAACTGGCGCGGCCCTTCGGTGACTACTCGTTGATGATCGATGCCGATGTCCAGTGCGTGCTCGAGCCCGGATTCGATGCGGCGGAGTTCCGGCGGGACCTCACCGCCGACTACTACCGCATCATGTTCAAGGACATGCTCGAGTACCAGCGTCCGCTGATCAGCACGACCAGGCTGCCGTTCACCTACCGGGGGGTGCTGCACGAGTACCTCGAGATCCCCCCCGGTGCCACCGACGGGGGCATCGTGTCGGGCCTCCACTATCGCTCCTCGACCGACGGGGCCAGTTGGAAGGACCCGGACAAGTACGCCAAGGACGCCAGGACCTTCGCCACGGCGCTGGCCGAGAACCGTGATCCCGAACTCCGGGGCCGGTACACCTTCTACCTGGCCCAGAGCCTCCGTGACTCGGGGGCGGTCGACGCCGCCGCGGCGATGTACCGGGAGCGGGCCGAGATGGCGGGCTGGGAGGAGGAGAACTACGTGTCGTGGCTGTGGCACGCCCGACTCCTGCGCCAGCTGGGCCGACCCCTGTCCGAGATCCTCGATGCGCTCATGCAGGCCCAGGAGGTAAGACCCCAACGAGCGGAGGCGTGGTGTCAGGCCGCCACCTACGCCCGCGAGGACCGACGGTTCCAGACCGCATTCGTCTTCGCCCGACGCGCGCTCGACATCCCGCGACCCACCGACGCCCTGTTCGTCGAACCCGACACCTACGAGTGGAAGGCGCTGTACGAGTACTCGATCGCCGCCTACTACGCCGGTGACTACGTCGGTGGCATCAGGGCGTGTCACCGACTCCTGTTCGCCGATCGCCTGCCCCCGGCCGAGCGCGAGGCCACCGAGCGCAATCTCGAGTTCTATCCGGCCGAGGCCATCGGCGAGGCTCGCTGAGCGGCCTCGCCCGGCTCGGTCGCGGCCGCCTGCGCCTCCTTGCCCCGGTTCAGCAGCGACGCCTAGCGTTCGGTCGTGGCGGCCGACTTCCCGGACTGGATCGAGCGTCAGTCGCTCGTGGCCCCCACCATGAAGGTGGTGTTCGTTCCCACCCTGAAGGCGGGCTGCACGTCGGTGATGTGGGCATTGGCCGAGGCGGAGGGAACGCTCGCCACCGACGACGTCTCCGAACTGGGCGACCAGAGCCGCGACCAGTCCATCCACAATCCGCGCATCCACGGTCTGGCGCCACTGGGCTCGCTCGAGGGCGAGGCGCGCAGGTCCATCCTGTCGAGCGGGGAGTGGACCCGCTTCTGCGTCACCCGAGACCCCTACGCCCGTCTGC
>VERC01000250.1 GCA_018882825.1 Acidimicrobiia bacterium
GCGGATCCGGCGATAGGGATGGTCGCCAGGGGGCGCGGCCAGCACCGCGTCGAGGTCGAGCTGCAGCCACGCCACCCGCTCACGGAGTCCCACGGCGTTGCGCACGGCGGGATCGATCTCGCCGATCTCCCCGACGATCTCCCCCGCGACGCGCAGCACCCCGCTGCGTCCCGGATGCAGGCCGGCAGGCACGATCGACTGGTCGATCTCCGGTTCGGGCAGCGCCAACGTCGAGGCCATCGTCCACCACACGGGCGCCGCGGCCGTGGCGTCGCGCCCGGCGAGCACGACGGCCAGGTGCTCGCGTTCGTCGGGCAGCGCCGAACCATCGGCCGGCGGACCGAACACCCGCCCGATCTCGAACAGTGCCACCTCGTCGGAACGGTGGGACTCGTTGTAGACGATCGTGCGCAACAGTCCCGGCCGCAACGAGGTGCGCAGCACGCTCTCCTCGGCGGCCAGCGGATTGGCGATGGTGACGGCGTCACCGGGGAGACCACACCGGTCGAGATCGCCGGGAGCGAGGAACGGGAGCGGCATGGCCTCGTGGAGGCCCAAGCCCACCAGCGCGGCGCGCAGCGCCCGACGGTCACGCTGACGCGGTGTGAGCGCGCCGGTCTGGGACGAGGCCGGCAGTCGTCCGATGATGTTGGAGTACCCGTGGTGACGGGCGATCTCCTCGATCACGTCGGTCTCGGTGGTGGTGTCGGGCCGGAACGACGGCACCGTGACCGACCACGCGTCGTCCCCGTCCGGCACACACGCGAACCCGATCGGGCGCAGGAGTTCGGCGATGCGGTCGAGGCCGAGATCGGTGCCGAGGAGGGCGTTGACCCGCGCGGTGCGCACCCGCACCCGGGGTGTCTCGGGGAGGTCACCGTCGACGGTGACCTCATGACGCACCAGACGGGCGCCACCGGGGGCCAACAGTTCGGCCAGACGACGAGCGGCCCGATCGAGACCCTCGGGGTCGACGCCACGCTCGAAGCGGGCCGAGGCCTCGGAACGCAGGCCCATGAACTTCGACGAACGGGCCACCGCCAACGGCTGCCACCACGCGCATTCGAGCAGCACCGTGGTGGTGCGCTCGGAGATCTCGGTCGATGCCCCACCCATGACTCCGGCGATGCCGATCGGGGTGTCGGTCCGGTCGGCGATGACACCGTCGCGTCCAGCGGTGAGGTCACGTTCCACACCGTCGAGCGTGGTGATCGACTCGCCGGCCCGGGCCCACCGCACGCGCAGTGCGCCGTCGGGAACGGTGGCCAGGTCATAGGTGTGGTTGGGCTGACCCAACTCCAGCATCACGTAATTGGAGGCATCGACGACGTTGTTGATCGAGCGCATACCCACGGACCGCAGACGGTCGGCCATCCATCCCGGCGACGGCCCGACCTGCACTCCGGTGAGCACGCGCAGGTGGAACCGACCGCAGAGGTCCGGATCGACGATCTCCACGGAGGGCGCCGGGCCGTCGACGTCGACCTCGGCGACCACCGGTTCGGGGATGGCGAAGGGGAGTCCGAGACGGGCCGCCAGATCCCGGGCCACACCGGCCACCGACATGGCGTCGGGGCGGTTGGGGGTGACGTCGAGATCGAACACCACATCGGACACGATCCCCAGCGCGTCGGTGATGGGCGTGCCCGGCGCAGATGCACCGTCGAGCAGGAGGATCCCCTCGTGATCGTCGCCCAGTCCCAGTTCCCGACCCGAGCAGAGCATCCCGTTCGACCATTCACCGCGCAGCTTGCGGCGGGCGATCTCCATACCGCCGGGCATCACCGTGCCGAGAGTGGCGAGAGGGACGTGATCCCCCACCGACATGTTGAAGGCCCCACAGCAGATCTGCAGCGGCTCACCGTCCCCCCGGTCGACATCGACGAGTTGGATGCGATCGGCGTCAGGGTGCGGACGCAGGGCGAGGACGCGGGCGACGACGATGCCCTCGAGTCCCTCGCCGATCCGTTCGATGGACTCCACGGCCATGCCGAGGTCGCTCATGACCTCGCCGAGGGCCACCGGATCGTCGGTGGGGAACGGCGCGAACTCGCGCAGCCAGGTCAGTGACACCTTCATGACGGGAACTGCTCCAGGAAGCGGACGTCGCCGGTGTACAACTCGCGGATGTCGTCGACCCCGTGGCGCATGAGCGCGAGTCGATCGAGACCGAAGCCGAAGGCGAAGCCCGACCACTCCTCGGGGTCGAGACCCACGTTGCGCAGGACGGTGGGGTGCACCATCCCGCAGCCGCCCAGTTCCAGCCAGCCGGTGTGCTGACACGTGCGACATCCGGTGCCCTCGCAGAAGACGCAGTTGATGTCGTACTCGGCCGATGGTTCGGTGAACGGGAAGTAGGACGGTCGCAAGCGTGAGTGGATCGACCCGCCGAAGTAGGCGCTGGTGAACGCCTCGAGGGTGCCGGCCAGATCGGCGAAGGAGATGCCCCGATCGACCACGAGGCCCTCGATCTGGTGGAACACCGGCATGTGGGACGCGTCGGCGGTGTCGCGTCGGTAGACGCGACCCGGCATCACCGCGTAGATGGGCGGCGCCTGGTCGGTCATCACCCGGATCTGCACCGGCGAGGTGTGGGTGCGCAACAGCACCGTCTCGGGCTCACCGAGGTCGACGTAGAAGGTGTCCCACATGCCGCGGGCGGGATGTCCCGAAGGGATGTTGAGGGCCTCGAAGTTGTACCAGTCGGTCTCCACCTCGGGCCCCTCGGCCACCACGAAACCCATCCCGACGAACACGTCGACGAGACGATCCCAGGTCTGGGTCACGAGATGGACGGTGCCCCTCCTCGGTGTCGTCGGCACCTCCCCGAGATCGAGTCGTTCACGGGCGACGACATCGGCCAGGTCCGCCCGTTCGAGAGCGTCCCGCCGCGCGGCGATCGCCGCTTCCACGGTTCCGATCGCCGCGTTGAGCGCGGCACCGGCGGCGCGGCGATCGTCGGCGCCGAGCGCGCCCAGCCCGCGCTTGAGAAGGGTCAGCGACCCCTTGCGTCCGGTCAGTTCGGCCTCGACGGCTCGCAGTTCGGCGAGCGTGGTGGCGTCGGCGATCCGGGCCGGAGCGTCGTCGGAGATGGCGGCGATCTCGTCGATCATCGGTGCGGAAGCCTTGCCGTGATGCTCCCGGTGGACAAATCCATCGTCGCGGCCGCGGTCATCGGGAACGACGCTGACGGGCGATCTCGAACAGCACCACCGCGCCGGCGATGGCGACGTTGACCGACTCGACGGCGCCGGCCATCGGCACCGTCACGCTGGTCGTGCACGCCGCCACCGTCGCATCGTCCAGTCCGTGGGCCTCGGACCCCAGGAGGAGACACACGGGATCGGCCAGGTCGATCGTCTCGGGCGCGGAGCCGCCGGCGACGACGGTGGCCACGGTCCGACGCGCCGCACTCGTCGCCGCCTGCAGCACGTCGGCCATCACGGCCACCTCGGCGATGGGCACCCGGGCCGCGGAACCGGCCGATGCCCGCACCGCCTTGGGCCCGAAGGGATCGGCGCTCGAGCCGGTCACCACCACGCCGGCGGCGCCGGCGGCCTCGGCGGTGCGCACCAACGTGCCCACGTTGCCCGGATCGGCGACGTCGGCGAGCACCAGCACCGGCCCGGACCCACCCATGAGC
>VERC01000021.1 GCA_018882825.1 Acidimicrobiia bacterium
CACCTCGATCGAGCCGGCGAAGCCATGGATCGAACCCAGTGCGGGGAGGACTCGAGCCACATCGGGCCGCGCCAGGTCGGCTCGGAGGATCATCGCTGGTGACGTGCCGATCCGGACGCTCACGTCGATGGGGGACCTGGGCGCCTTCGGATCGGCCGCCCATCCGCTGAGCGTCACGAGGTTCCTTCCTCCGGCGACCAGATCCAGGAACCCGAAGGGAGGGGAGGGCGTGACCTGCACGGTCCGACAACCGAGCAGCGGGTTCGAGCCCGGGCCCGAGAGGTTGATGGCGTAGACGCACACCGAGTGTGATCCGGGCGCCGCCGGGATCGACGCAGTGAACCCGTGTCGCGCTCCGGCGACCGGGAAGACCCGGCCCACGTCGGGACGGTTCCCTGCTGCGGTGAGGGCCGTCCCGGCACTGTCGACGTAGACGTGGACCTGTGTGGCCGAGACATCGAGGCTGGGATCGATGGCCCAACCGGAGATGGACACCGATTCCGGCCCTCCGACCACCGCGTCGAGATGGCCGATCGTGTCCCCGTCGATGAACCGCACGTAGGCCGACATCTGCGCGGCCCAGCGGAGCGCGCCCGGCGAGTAGGTGCTGCACTTCGGGACGATGCCGTCATAGGAGGCCGTGGACGGGCAGAAGTGGCCGAGGTCGGCGGACCGCACGTCGATGAGGCCGTTCCGACAGAGCGGATTGGTCACCTCCCACGATCCGCAGGGCTGGACCTTGGTCCACGAACCCTGTGTCGTGGCGAAGGGGCTGAATCCATCGATGACCCCGACTGCTGCTCCGCGGGCGCGCCACTCGCTGGAGGCCTGCCGGTACACGCCATCGAGGGGGTGTGTCTCCGACCGGAACCCTGACGGGATCTCCCCGATCCTCCACTCGCCGACGGCGGCGGGGGTCATTCCCGTGGGTGCCTGATCCGCGAACCCGTCGGTCTCGGTGTCGATGCCGGTCTCTGCCCACGTCTCGAATCGGCTCCCTGCGGGCACCCTCTGATCAGATGCTGCTGTCGTCGTCGTCGGTCGCAGTACAGGGGGCGGGGTGACGAGGGCGAGAGGAACGCCGAACGACGAGAGTCGCCCGGCCACGACGTCGACGTCGGCGCGGTACTTCTCGGCGATCTGTTCCTGCGTCGAGGAACCCTTCATACAGGCAGTGGCGGCGTTCCCGGAGAACGTGGAGATCACCAACTTCGGTCGCAATGATCGCGCGGCGCTGATCATCCGCTCCTGGTAGTCGCACAGGGCCGTACCGCCCATCGCGTCGACACGGACGTCGTAGGCATCACCCATCAGGAACACGATGTAGTCGAGCGATTCGAAGGTGAGGGAGTCGCCGTAGACGAGCACGACGGGTTTGACGATCTCACAGCCCGAAAGACCCATGCCCATCAGTAGCGCGGCCAACCCGATCGCCATGGATCGGAACAGACGTTTCCGCCTCGGATTGGGGGGCATTCAGTTCTCCGCCGTTGACAACAGACTTGATGAGTGGGGCACCCTTGGCTCGAACGAATCCGCCGATCGAGGCGCAGACCCCAACTTCACCCATGACCATAGACGGAAAATCGCGAGCTTCGTACGCGGTCGACTCGAATCAGCCACCAGGAACTGCTGACGATCAAAGGTCCATCTTGGGCATCATCGTCGCCGACACTTCACATGTGATCGGTCACGCTCAGGTTCCGGTCAACGGAGCGCAGGGGTGGGCGACGGCTCGCTCGGCTGTACGGTCCGGCGATCGGCCGTCGCTGCCCGTCCTCCCGACCGATCGACCTGCCGGCCCACTCGCCGACCTGTCGATCGATCAGCGCGAGAGGATCAACCCACTGGTGGGGACGCCGGTGCCAGCGGTGACCAGCGCGTGTTCGACGTCGTCGACCTGGTTGACCGAGGTGCCACGGATCTGGCGCACCACCTCGGCGATGCCGTTCATGCCGTGGATGTAGGCCTCACCGAGGAGGCCGCCGCTCGTGTTGATGGGCAGGTCGCCGCCCACCGACAGCCGCTCGATGGTGGCGAAGTCCTTGGCCTCACCTCGCCCGCAGAACCCGAGTTCCTCCAGTTGCACGAGCACGAACGGGGTGAAGTGGTCGTAGAGGAAGGCGGTGTCGATGTCGGTCGGCGACAACCCCGACTGCTGCCACAGTTGACGTCCGACCAGGCCGATCTCGGGCAACCCGGTGACGGTGTCGCGGTAGTAACTCGTCATCATCTCGCCCTCGCCGGTCGCACCCTGCGCGGCGGCGGTGACGATCGCCGGTCGCTGGGGCAGGTCCCGGGCCCGTTCCACCGACGTCAGCACCAATGCCACGCCGCCATCGCTCTCCTGGCAGCAGTCGAGCAGGCGCAGCACCGGTTCCACCACCCACGGTGAGGCCTGATGATCGGCCAGCGTGATCGGTCGCTCGTAGAACCAGGCGTTCGGATTGGTGGCGGCGTGGCGACGATCCACGACGGCGATCCGCCCGAAGTCCTCATTGGTCACCCCGTACTCGTGCATGTAGCGACGAGCGTGCAGCGACACCCACGAGCCGGGGGTCAGCAGACCGAACGGTGCGTACCACGACAACCACAACGGCATGGTCGACATCGAACCGCCGATGTTGCCGAAGCGCAGTCCCGAGCGTTCGTTGAAGGCCCGGTAGATGACCACGACCTCGGCCGCTCCGCTCACCACGGCCATCGCTGCGTGCTGCACGGTGGCCGCCGCCGCACCACCGCCATAGGTGATGCGGCTGAACATGGTGATCTCGTCGAAGCCGAGGTTGCGACCCAGTTCGAGTTCCTCGGTGGTGTCCTGGGAGAAGGTGACCAGTCCGTCCACGTCGGCCGGGGTGAGACCGGCATCATCGAGGGCGGCCCGCACCGCCTCGCACGCCAGTTGCAGTTCGGTGCGACCGGACTCCTTGGAGAACTCCGTCTGGCCGATGCCGACGATGGCGGTGCGACCGCTCAAGGCACTCATGCCGGCAGCGCCACGATCGCCGTGCCCGTGGCGTGGTCGCCCATCTCGTTGGCGGCCCGCAGGTCGATGTGCACCAGTTGCTCGTCACCCGACGGCTCGACGTCCGTGACGCGGCCCGTGAACCGGAGCGTCGAACCCGGGTGCACCGGCACACCGAGGCGGATCGACAGCGACCGCACCAGCGAGTCGGGTCCTCCCCAGTCCGAGAGGTACCGGCCGCAGTAGGCGTTGGTCGACAGGATGTTCATGAAGATGTCGGCTGCACCCTGCTGCTGGGCGTAGTCGCGGTCGTGGTGGACGGGCATGAAGTCGCGGGTGGCGATGGCGCCGGCCACGATGCGGGTGGCCGTCATCTCCAACGCCAGTTCGGGCAGCTCATCGCCCACCTTCGGTGTCGGGGTCATGCCTGCTCCCTCGGTCGGAACTGGTGGAGGACGAGATCGCCGTCGAATTCGGCGAAGCACACCTCGACGGGCATGTCGATCCGGGCGTCGGCCGGTTCGATGCCGACGAGGTTGCTCACCAGCCGGACGCCTTCGGCGAGGTCGACCAGCGCCACGATGTACGGATAGTCGAGGAAGGGGAACTGTGGGTGCAGCGGCATCACGAAACTGTGCAGGGTTCCCCGTCCGCTGGAGTCGACCGTGTCCCATTCGAGCGAGTTGCAGGAGGGACACATCGGGCGAGGCGGGTGGCGGAGTTCGCCACAGGACACGCAGCGTTGGATGCGCACGACGTGCTCGCGCAGACCGTCCCAGAAGAATGCGGTGTCGGGCGAGATCGTGGGGCGAAGGGGAGTGGCCATCACGCGCTCCCGGGGGCGAACTTGAGGATCCGGAAGCGCTGCCGACCCACGACCTCACCGGCCTCGTCGGTGTAGGTGGTGAGCCAGGTGCAGAAGTGACCGGGTCCGAGTCGGGTCGCCTTCTCCTCGGAGATGCTCTCGACGATGTTGGTGGCGCTGATGCGTTCGCCGAGTCGCAGGTGCCGCTCGATCTCGAACTCCGAGCCCACGGCCAACGTGCCGGTGAAGCCGCGTCGTTCGAACACGGTCATGATGCTGTCGCCCTCGGACTCGGTGGGAGCCCCGCCCCGCTCGGCGATGCCGGTGATGACCGGGGAGGGCATCGTCCACGTCTGGAGCATCATCGGTGGGGCCACGATGGCGCCGAACCTCGACCGGGCGGCCGCCTCCGGATCGGTGTACACGGGGTTGGCGTCCTCGAAGGCGGCGGCCCAGTGGCGGATCATCGGCTGGTTCACCGGATCCGGCCCCTCACTGAACCCCGAACCCCCGGGCGGTCGGCCGATGAGGGCGTCGAGTTCGGCACGGAACGCGTCGGCGTCTGCGGATTCCATGGGAGGGTCCTACCACACCGACCCTCGAGCCGGCGTCGGCCCGGCTCGACAGCAGGTCGTTGAAAGTACGGTCTGGTGATGGCGAGAACAGTGTCCGACGAGAACGCCGGTCCGCTGGCCGACGTGCGCGTACTCGAGTGCGGACAGGGTGTGGCCGTCGGTCAACTGGGCAAGTTGTTCGTCGACGCGGGGGCCGACGTCATCAAGGTCGAACCGGTCGGGGGCGACCGCCTGCGTCGTGTGGCGGCGACCGTCGAGGTGCCCGAAGGCGAGGACGGCGCACTGTTCCGGTTCCTCGGAGCGGGGAAACGGTCGATCATCGGGAGGCTCGATGACGAGCGCGTCACTTCGCTGCTGCCCGGCGTCGACGTGGTGATCGAGGACGGTGATCCCGACCTCGACATCGACGCCTTGCGCGCCGCCCATCCACGCGTGGTCGTGGTGTCGATCTCGCCCTATGGGCGCAGCGGACCGTGGGCCGGACGACCGGCCACCGACCTCACCCTCCAGGCCGAGTCGGGCGGACTCCAGTTCCGTGGTCCCACCGATCGACCGCCCATCCAGGCCGGCGGTCTCATCACCGAGTTCCTCGGCGCGCTGTTCGCCGCTGCGCCCACCCTCGCCGCGGTGCTCGAGGTGCAGGCCGGTGGCGACGGAACCCATCTCGACGTCTCGATCCACGACGTGATGGCCCTGGCGGGCTCGAATCATCTCGATCTCGTGCATCAACTCGCCGGAAGTCCGGAGGTCGGTCCGCCGGTCCGCACCCTCGACACTCCCGGCATCGAACGGGCCGCCGACGGTCTGGTGGCGTTCAACACCAACGCCGGCCACATGATGCAGATGTTCCTGCTCATGATCGGACATCCCGACCTCATGGACGACCCGGTGTACCTCAGTCTCAACGAGCGACTGGCCATGGGGCCGACGTGGCAGTCGATGATCGACACGTGGACCACGGCCCACACCGTCGACGAGATCGTGCAGTCGGCGGTGGAACTCCGCGTGCCGGTGGCGCCCTGTCATGACGGCGCCTCGATCGTCACCGACGAGCAACTGGTGGCTCGCGAGGCCTTCGTCACCGGTGCCGACGGGTTCGTGCGCCCCCGCCCGCCCTACCGACTCGATGGTCGTCGGCTGGAGCCGGCCGACGAGGTGCCCCGACCCGGTGCGCACGACGCCGAGGTCGGACCCTCCACGTGGTCGGCACGGTCGACGTCGGCGAGTGGGTCCATGGATGACTTGTCCGCGGTTCGGTCGATGCCGAACGGTCGACCGCTCGAGGGTCTGCTCGTGGTCGATCTCACCTCCTGGTGGGTGGGGACACTCACGACCCAGTTCCTCGGCCGACTGGGTGCCGACGTCGTGCACGTCGAGGGCCCCGGTCGACCGGACGGCATGCGCCTCACCGGCAAGATGTTCGCCCGGACCGAGGCGTGGTGGGAGTACGGCCACATGTTCGCCGCCGTCGACACCGATCGACGGGCCATCGCCGTCGATCTGGCCAGCGAGGACGGACGCGAGGTGCTGTGGCGACTCATCGAACGCGCCGACTTCCTCGTCGAGAACTTCGCGCCGCGCGTCGCCGAGTCGTGGGGACTGACCCACGAGGCGGTGCTGGCCCGCAACCCGGGCATCGTCTACCTGCGCATGCCGGCCTTCGGGCTGGACGGCCCGTGGCGCGACCGACCGGCATTCGCCCAGACCATCGAGCCGATGTCGACGATGTCGTCCATCACCGGTTACCCCGATGGCAAGCCGGTGTCGAAGGGAGGCCTGCCCGACCCGGTCGGTGGCTCCACGGGCGCGTGGGCAGCGATGGTGGCCCACGCCGAGCGCCTGCGCACCGGTCGTGGAGTGGCGGTGGAGTCGGTGATGTTGGAGGCGGCGGTGAACGTGTCCGCTCAGCCGGCACTGGAGTTCCTGGCCCACGGAACGACGATGGGCCGTCATGGCAATCGTTCGTCGCACGCCGCGCCCCAGGGTGTCTACCCGTCGGTGGCCGATGGTGAGTGGGTGGCGGTGAGTGTCGTGGACGACGCGCAATGGCGGTCGCTGGCCGGACTGATCGGTGGTGACGCACTGGCCGCCGATCCTCGATTCGCCACTCACGGCGATCGGTTCGCCGCCCACGACGAGCTCGACGCTCTGCTCGCGGCGTGGACGGTGTCGCGTCGCGCCGACGCCGCGGCGGACGAACTGGTGGCCGCCGGAGTGCCCGCCGGATCATGCCGGGATCCCCGGACGTTGCGGCGACACCCCCAGTACGTCGGGCGCGGTGTGTTCGAGACGGTCGACCATCCGGTGCTCGGGGCCATCGAGGTGCCCGGTCAGCCCTATCGCCAACCCGGGATGGAGACGTGGATCACCCGGCCGGCCCCGACCTTCGGCCAGCACAACACCGAAGTGCTGCGCGAAGCGGGGTTCACCCCTGAGGAGATCGCCGGGCTGGAGGCCGCGGGCGTCATCGCCGATCGCCCCCGCGACCTCTGAATCACCGGCCGTGCGGGCCGAGTTCAGGGAACGAGACTGAGGAACACGAAAGCGGCGAACACGGCGAGATGTTGCGCCCCCTGCAGCACGGTGGCGCGCCCCGACCCGAACGTCAGCGTGCCGATCACGGCAGTGAGCGCCAGCAGCACGATGCCCGTGGGCCCGAGACCGAGCACGATCGGACCCTCCAGCCAGATCGAGGCGATGGCGATCGCCGGGATGGTCAGGCCGATACTGGCCAACGCCGATCCCAGCGAGAGGTTGAGGCTCGTCTGCATCTCGCCCCGATGGGCGGCCCGGATGGCGGCGACAGATTCGGGCAGGAGGATCATCACGGCGATGACCACGCCCACGAACGCCTGTGGGGCGCCGAACCACGCCACCGTCTCCTCGATCCGCGGCGCCAGCACCTTGGCCAGACCGATCACACCCACGAGACTCACGACGAGGAGCGTCGACCGGGACAACAGCCCGTCCATGCGGCCATCGCGCGGTTCGCGTGCCGTCACGTGGGCCAGTTCGTCGTCGGCCTCGTCATCGAGCGCATCAGGGGACAGGAACATCCACCGATGTCGGATCGTCTGCACGAACACGAACACCGAGTAGACGACGAAGGCGGACACGGCGGCGAAGGCGAACTGTGAACCGGTGAAGGTGTTGCCCTCGGAACTGGACGTGAACGTGGGCAGCACGAGTGCCAGTGTGGCGATCGTCATCACCGTGCCGAGCAGGGCATTGGCGCCCTGCTCGCTGAATCGCACGATGTGCTCCCGTCGGGAGCGCACGATGATGGAGAGCCCGACGACCCCGTTGCACACGATCATGATGGCGGCGAAAACCGTGTCGCGAGCGAGCATCGATGTCGACTCGGGCTTGGTGATCATGAGCATGAGGACCAGCGACACTTCGATGACCGTGACGGCGAGGGCCAGCACGAGGGTCCCGAACGGTTCGCCGACTCGATGGGCGATCGCCTCGGCGTGGCCGACGGCGATGATGACCAGCGCCACATGCAGCACGGCCAGCAGCACGGCGAGGGCCGGCGCCGGAGTCGAGCCGAACGTGAACAGCACGACGACCAGTCCCACTGCCGGCAGGACGATCGATGAGGCGGTGCCGATTCGATCGGTGGTCATGGCCGGGGAGCGAACAGGTAGTGGGCCACGAACCATTCGTCGCCGTGGTCGAACTCGAACAACGTGGCGCAGGCGAGGAAGAACATCCGCCACCGCTGGAACCAGATCGGCCCGTCGGCCCCATAGGTGCGGTTCATCACCGACATGACCTCGGTGCGTCGATCGTCGTGACGCTCCAGCCAGTGGCGCAGTGTGCGGCCGTAGTGCGAGCCGTTCACCTTCCATCGATCGACGAGGTCCATGACGTCGAGCTCGGGGAGCAGGTCCCAGGACGGCATGGTGCCGCCGGTGAAGAAGTGTGTCGTCATCCAGTCCGCCTCACTACGAGTCTCGAACGGGTAGCACGAGTCCCGGTTGACGAAGATGTGCACGAACAGTCGACCGTCCGGCTCCAGCCAGTTGGAGATCCGTTCCAACAGGAGCGCATGGTTGCGCACGTGCTCCATCATCTCGACGCTCACGATCCGGTCGAAGCGGTCTGTGGGAGCGAAGTCGTTGATGTCGGCGGTGACGACCTCGACGTTGGTGATGCCCTCATCGGCACAACGGGCCTCGATGTCGAGTCGCTGGGCGTTCGAGTTGGACACCGCCGTCACCGAGCACCCGGGGAACCGACGAGCGATCCACAGTGACAGTGACCCCCAACCGCAACCGAGATCGAGCACGCGCATGCCGTCGGTGATGCCGGCCCGTTCGACGGTGAGGTCGAGCATCGCCTCCTCGGCCTCGGCCAGGCTCTCGGTACCCATCGGGTAGAGCACACTCGAGTACTTGCGTTGCGGTCCCAGCACCAGATGGAAGTACTCGGGCGGCAGTTCGTAGTGCTGTTCGTTGGCCCGATCGGTGGCGATGGCCACCGGGCCCTGACGGCAGGTGGCGAGGTAGGCGGCCTGCACTCCGGTTCGATTCGCCCGCCGCGCCGTGGTGCGACGGCGACGACACAACAGCCACATCGCCATTCCGAGCGTACGGTCGTCGAAACACCCTCGTTCGGCGGCGTCGATCACACGCTGCAGCACGTCGTCCTCCGCACTCGGCCTGTGTTCACGCTATCGGTGGCCAGGGGGGCCCGAACGCGAGAGGGCCCGGAGTCGGCGACCCCGGGCCCTCTCGGAATCGGCAAGCTGACGTCAGGGAAGGAGCACGCCGTCGATCACGTGGATCACGCCGTTGCTGCCGACGATGTCGGTCGACACGACGTTCACGGTGTTGCCCTTGGCGTCGGTGATCGACACCTTGCCGTTGTTCACGTTCACGGTGAACTCGGCACCGTTGACGGTCTTCACCTTGCCCGGCTTCACGTCCTCGGCCAGTACCTCACCGGCCACCACGTGGTAGGTGAGGATCGACTTCAACTGTTCCGGCGTCAGCGAGGCCAACGTGCCCGCAGGCAGCTTGGCGAAGGCGGCGTTGGTGGGAGCGAAGATGGTGAACGGTCCCTTGCCCGACAACGTGTCGACCAGGCCGGCGGTCTTGACCGCACCGACGAGGGTCGAGAAATCGGCGTTGCCCGACGCGATCTCGACCAGGTTCTTGGCGGCGATGGTGGTCGACGATTTGGCCGTGGTGTCGCTCGAACTCGACTTCGAGTCACTGCTGCAGGCCACGGTGCCGAGGGTGAGGGCGGCGGCGACGGCGATGCCGCCGACCAGGGTGAGGGGACGACGCATTGGAATGCTCCTTGGGGGGATTCGGGGGGAGGGGTGCTGCACCCCCACTGTCGGGAATCGAGAGGGTCGGCGCCGTCCACCAACCACACGAACAGGTCGCCGGGGGCAGCCACGGGGGTGGCCGCGGCGCGGCCGGAGTTCCAGAACTTCGCATCGGTCACCTCGAGCAGTTTCGGCGGCTCGATGACGGGGCCGCCGACGAAGCCCGGGCTGGTGAGCGTGACCGTGCCGTGAGCGTCGGTGACCGCCAGCGGGCATCCCGTCGTCCGTTCGGCCAGTTCCAGCAATGCTGCCGCCGACGGATCGGCGGTGAGGATCCGCATGAACTCGGCGTACATCTCCCGCCACTCGGTGAGGACTCGACGATCCATGTGTTCCCTCCCTGCGCCGGTGCGCCCGACGTCCGTCCGCTGCCCGCAGCATCGTCGCCGCCGCCAGCGGGGGGGGGAACCTCGATCGCCCAGTTGGAGCGAATCGCTCCGGTGCGTTCGTCGTCCCGGTGTGAACGATGCCGTCAGGCCCAGCGAGGACGACCGACGCGGACCTTCACCGACGGAGCATGGTGGAGCAGCGCGGGACCGTCGAGCACGCCGGCCAGGGTGCCGGCGATGCCGGTGTCGGTCTCGACGGCCTCGGCGGTGTGGAGGGGCCATCGCTCGTGATCGACCGGTGCGGTCAGCAGCCGGCCGGCCAGTGGCGTGCGGGCGTAGAGCCGCCACCGACCGGTGAGGAAGTGATCGAGGTCGGTCGGCTCGGCGATCGCCTCACCCACCCGCAGGGTCATCGAACCGGAGGCCTGATCGGGCCAACGTCGACGCACCGACCACGAGTGCAATGTGCGGGAGTGGGAGGACTCGATCGTCGCGGTGCAGTAGGGCAGGGCGAAGACGGTGCGGGCCACCCAGGTGGGCAGACGGTTGGGGATGTCGAGCGAGTAGAACCACACACCCGGCCCGTGCCGGCCCGTGACGTAGGTACGCACGTTGAACTCCGGGAACCGGGCCGTGGTGGGCACCGCGGGCAGGCCGGTCAGACGCAGGTCGCACATCTCGAAGCCCACCAACGACACCCACGCGGCACCGTCAAAGGTGTCGACCTCGACGCCCTGGGGGAGCGTCGCTCGCAACAGACGGGGGTCGACGGGCCAATGGGCGAAACTCACGTCTCGCCACGTCTGTCGCATCACGGGACGCCGGATGGGAGTCCCCTCAGGCGCGAGCGCTGCTGCCCTCGTCACCCTTCGACCACTTGCTGAACGACAACATGCCGTAGACGAGAACTCCGACGAACACGATCAGGGTGACGGCCCCGCCGGCGATGAACAGCCCGGTCTCGGTCATCGCCGCGACTCCCGTCCGCTCATCATCAGTGCGCCCATCGACAGGATCGAGGGCACCCAGATGCCGACGAACACGCCGTTGAGGCGACCGTTCACATCGTCCCCGGCGGCGAAATAGAGGACGATGCTCAGCACCATGCTCAGGAACGCGGCCAGGAACAGACTTCCCTTGAGGACGACATCCGGTTTCAACGGCACCTCCACGTGCACTTCGGAACGAGGGGGTCAACCACCGTCGCGGCGAACCTATTCCCCCCGCTCGCCCAGCGAGGTGATCGGGAGCGGGAGATGGTCATCGAGCAGTCGCACGTAGGGCATGACGTCCGACGAGTCACCCAGTGCGCGCAACTCCTCCTCGGTGCGGCGGCTGTAGAGCACGCGTACCGCCTCCCAAGGGGAGACCTCGAGGACCCAGCCCGTCGGCGCGTCATGCGATCGCCACACCCCGTTCGTGTGGCGGACCTCGATGGCGCCGAGACCGCGTCGTTCCAGTTCGGGCACGCACGACTGCAGCGCCCGGGGCACGAACACGGCACCGTCGAGCACCGAATGGTCGGCTCGCCCCAGCGCCCCGCGCAGATCGTGTTCGTGCACGACAAGGTCGTCGAGCAGTACGCCACCCCCGCCGGACACCATGGCGGCGATGGTGTCGTCGACCGACTCCCATTCGGCGGCCAGTTCCTCGATCGGGTGATCGGCCCGGGAGGCCCGGATGGCGTCGAGCCACGCGTCGAGGTCGTCACCGGGAAGATCGCCGGCTGCGATGGCGGCGGGCATCGACACGCAGTGGGCGACGAGGTCGTGCGCCGACCACTCGGGACAGGCGGGCACGGTGACGCGCCGGGCCTCGGTGCCGACGTCGGTCATCAGTTGCAGCATGCGGGCGCGGGCGTCCCGGTACAGCGCGAGTGGATCGGTCATCGACCCACTCTGGCAGGCTCGGTCACGACCCCTGCCAACGCGCCGCCACGGCTCGATGCCGCCCGAGCATCTCGTCGATGCGGGCATCGACCAACAGGCCGTTGGTCACCACCGGACGTCCGGCGATGATCGTGTCGCGGGCCGACACCGGTCCACAGCGCAGCCACGCCTCGATGGGATCGGCGAGGGCGCCGGCGAACCGCACGCCATCGAGGGCCCACACGGCGACGTCGCCCGCAGCGCCGGGTGCCAGCACACCGATCTCGCCGGTGCGACCCAGGCAGGCAGCTCCGCCGAGGGTGGCCAACTCGAGGGCGTCACGAGCCTGCATCGAGGAGGGACCCGTTCGCAGTCGGCCCTGGAGCATGGCGGTACGGGCCTCCATCCACAGCGAGGCCGAGTCGACCGACGACGATCCATCGCACCCGAGGCCGACGGGCACCCCGGCGGCGCGGTACTCGGTGACCGGGGCCAGGCCGACGCCGAGGATCATGTTGGAACTGGGGCAGTGGGCCACTCCGGTTCCCCAGCGAGCGAGGCGTTCGATCTCGGCCGCGTTCGGGTGGACGCAGTGGGCGACCCACGAACGATCCGATCCCCAACCGACCTCCTCGAACAGTTCGATCGGGCGACACCCGTAGACGTCCCGGCAGTAGACGTCCTCGTCGACGTCCTCGGCCAGATGGGTGTGCAGGCGCACATCGAGGCGTTCGGCCAGCTCGGCCGTCGAGCGCATCAGTTCGGGCGTCACCGAGAACGGCGAGCACGGGGCCAGCGCCACCTGCACCATGGCCAGAGGTGAGCGTTCGTGATGCTGTGCCACCAGTCGTTCTGAATCGGCGAGGATCTCGTCGTCGGTCTGCACCACGCTGTCGGGTGGGAGCCCGCCGTCCTTCTGGGAGCGACTCATCGAGCCGCGCGTGGCGTGGAACCGGAACCCGAACTCGCGTGCCGCGGTGATCTCGGCGGTGATGAGGTCGCCCCCACCGCGCGGATGCACGTAGAGGTGATCCATGGTGGTGGTGCATCCGCCGAGGGCGAGTTCGGCGAACCCGACCCAAGCCGAGAGGTAGGCCGCCTCCTCGTCGAGATGGGCCCAGATCGGGTACAGCGTCGTCAACCACTCGAACAAGGTGCCGCGCGTCGCCGGGGGCAGGGCGCGTGTGAGGTTCTGGTAGATGTGATGGTGGGTGTTCACCAGACCAGGGGTGACGAGGCACCCCTCGGCCCGGATCGTCCGCGTGGCCGCCGGCTCGGTGCCGCGCCCGCCGACACCGACGACGGCACCGTCGGAGATGGCCACCCAACCGCCGCGCAGTTCGGTCCGTTCGTCGTCACAGGTGGCGAGGAGTTCGGCACCGGCGACGAGCAGGTCGACGGTGGTCGCAGGATCGATGGTCATCGGCGGCACACTCCCGGGCATCGGTCGACGGGACAGGGGCCGTCGCGATCGACGGCGGCCACACACGGGGGCGCGTCGGCGGCGACCGCAGCGGCGTCACGACCGACGGTGGCGGCGAAGAACGACGGATCGGTGGCGCCCTCCGTGGAGAGGAGCAGCACCGTCGCATCGGGGCCGAGTCCGAGGAGGGTGAGGTCATCGATGGCCTGCAGGGCGCCGAGTGACGCCGCGCCGGTCTCACCGGACACCACCCCGCAGTCGGCCAGCGAGCGCATGGCCCGCTCGGCATCGGCATCGTCGATCGACACGAACCAGTCGAATCCGGTCGAGACCCAGGGCCAGGCGACCGGCGAGGGGAGTCCGCAGTTGAGGCCGGCCATGATCGATCGGTGGGGACCGGGGACCTCGACGATGTGGCCGGCCTCGGCCGAGGCCTGCACGCAGTTGGCGGAGGTGGGCTCGACGCCCAGCAGTCGCAGCGACGACGGGAACGAGTCGCGGCGATACCACTGGGCGGTGGCGGCAGCCAGGGCCCCCACGCCCATCGGCACGACCACCAGATCGGGCACGGCCAGTCCGGCCGCAGCGGACTGGGCGGCCACCTCGGCGAAGATCGTGGCGTAGCCCTCGATCACGATGGCGGGAATCGTCTCGTAGCCCTCCCACGAGGTGTCGGACACGACGAGGCAGTCGTCGCCGGCTTCCCGGGCGGCGCGGGCCACTGCGTCCTCGTAGGTGCCGTCGACCACCTCGCACGACGCGCCTTCGCCGAGCACGGCATCGATGCGCGACCGACTGGTACCGGTGGGAACGAAGATCCGTGCGCCGATACCCACACGTCGGGCGAACGAGGCCACGGCGCGACCGTGGTTCCCGTCGGTGGCAGTGGCCAGCGCAATGGGCCGCAGCGGCTCGAGCGCGTCGGCCAGTTCGTCGAACGTCGACCACTGCGGTTCATGACCGAGCCGGTCGACGAGGGCCCGGTACGACGCCCATGCGGCGCCGAGCATCTTGAAGGCGGGGAGGCCCAGACGATCGGACTCGTCCTTGACCAGCACGTGGCCGACGCCGAGTGCAGTGGCCAGGGTCGGCAGGTCGACCAGCGGCGTGGGCGCGTAGTCGGGGAAGCGACGATGGAACTCCGTCACCGGTCCGGGCGCCGTCGGGGGCGGAGTGCTGCCCTGCAGACGGTTGCGGGTGAGGTGGGCGCTCATGGTGTCCAGTCGGCGAAGGCGTCGATCATGGCATGAACGTCGTCACCCAACGGATAGAGGACGGGACAGGTGGCGCCGTTGGCCATGTACTCGGCGACCTTCTCGCGACACTCGTCGGGAGTTCCCGATGCCGTGATCATCTGCACGATGTCGTCGGGCACGAGCTTCGACGCGGCCACGACCTGCTCATGGGTGGCCGGCCACGACAGCACCGAACCGATCTCGTCGAGCAGCGACTCGGGAACGCCCGACGCCTTCATGATGTGGGGCTGCTGGCCGAGGTACTGGGTCACCAGCAGTCGGGCATTGTCGAGCGCCCGTTGGCGATCGGAGTCGAGCGAGCACACCACGAGTTGCGGTCGGTCGATGTCGTCGATCGACCGTCCCGCCTTCGTCGCACCGATCTCGAGATGCTCCATCGCCGTGGCGTTGTAGGCGGGGGACACGAGATAGTTGAGCAGGGCGCCGTCGGCGATCTCGCCGGTGAGTTCCATCATCTTCATGCCGGTGGCCCCGATGTAGATGGGGACGTCCTTGGGGCGACGCTCCTGGTGCACGTAGTCGAGTTCCACCCCGTCGAGCTGCACGAACTCCCCCTCGTAGGTGACGGTCTCGTCGGCCAGCAGGGCGCGCACCGCCTCACAGGTCTCGCGCATGGCCTTGAGCGGACGGGCGCGGTCGACACCCACCTTGGCGGCCAGAGGGTCCCACCAGGCGCCGATGCCGAGGATCACGCGGCCGGGCGCGAGATCGTCGAGGGTGGCGAACGTCGACGCCAGCAGGGCCGGGTTGCGCGTCCAGTTGTTGACGACACCCGACCCGGCCTTGATGCGTTCGGTCGACGTGAGGAAGGCGGCCATGGGCACTGTCGCCTCGCGCACCAGTCGACTCTCGGCCTGCCACACGGCCTCGAAACCGCGCGACTCTGCGTACTGCACGATCTCGATGCCCTGGCGGATCGGATGGGCATCCTGCAGGTAGATGGCGAGTCGGGTCATGGTGTCCTCGGTTTCGGAGTCGGTTTCGGGTTCGAGATCAGAGTCGGGCGAACAGTCGAGCCGCCTGCTCCGCGGCGCGGGCCCGGATCTCGTCGGCGTCGACGCGGGTGGCCCGACCGTCTACGAGCACCTCCTCGCCGCTGACGGTGACGTCGACGGCGCGGATGTCGGTGGTGTAGGCC
>VERC01000251.1 GCA_018882825.1 Acidimicrobiia bacterium
GTGCGAGGGAAGGGTCTGCATCGTCACCGGTGCGGGTCGGGGGATCGGACGCGAGCACGCGCTCGGACTGGCTGCCGAGGGGGCCAAGGTCGTGGTCAACGACCTCGGAGGCACCCGCGACGGCACCGGTACCGATGCCGGTCCGGCCCAGCAGGTGGTCGACGAGATCGTGGCCGCCGGTGGCGAGGCCGTGGCCAACACCGACGACATCAGCGACTGGGCCGGTGCCGAGCGCATCGTGAACCAGGCCATCGACACGTTCGGTCGACTCGATGTGCTGGTCAACAATGCCGGGATCCTGCGTGACCGAATGCTGGCCAACATGAGTGAGGCCGAGTGGGACGCCGTCATCAAGGTGCACCTCAAGGGCACCGCCGGCCCCTCGCACTTCGCCGCTGCCCACTGGCGTGACCGCTCCAAGGCGGGCGAGGTCGTCGACGCCCGCATCATCAACACCACGTCGGTGTCGGGCATCTACGGCAACATCGGCCAGACGAACTACGGCGCGGCCAAGGCCGGCATCGCCGCCTTCACGATCATCGCCGCCGACGAACTCGGCCGCTACGGCGTCACGGTGAACGCCATCGCCCCGGCTGCGCTGACGCGACTCACGGCCGATCTCGGTATCGGCGATGCACCGGACGAGGTCAAGGAGGCGATGTCGGCGGCGTGGATCGCACCCATCGTGGTGTGGCTGGCCAGCACCGAATCGGGCGGAGTGACCGGTCGCGTGTTCGACGTGCGCGGTGACCTGCTGGCGGTCAGTGAGGGATGGCACCAGGGTCCGAAGGTGACCAACGTCAAGGATCCGTCGGCCGTGGGTCCGTTGGTCGAGGAACTGATGGCCTCGGCCCGACCGAACGCCGACATGTTCGGCGCCGACCGGAGTGCGTGACATGCCCATCCGTCACGACGTCGTCGGTGCGGTCGGGCGCCCGGTCAGCCATTCGTGGGACTCCACCGACGCGCTGCTCTACGCCGTCGGTGTGGGCGCCGGTGTCGACGAGTTGGCGTTCACCACCGAGAACAGCCACGACACGCCCCAACGCGTGCTGCCAACCATGGCGGCAGTGATCGGTGCCGGCGTGGCCAGTGCCATCGGCGAGATCGGTCCGTTCGACTTCGCCATGCTCGTGCACGGTGAGCAATCGTTCACCCAGCACCGCGAGATCCCCGTGGCCGGGTCGCTCACCGCCACCGGTCGCATCACCGGCATCTGGGACAAGGGCTCGGGTGCCGTCGTCGCTGTCGAGGGCGAGTGCATCGATGACGCCACCGGTGAGTTGCTGCTCACCGTCGGCTCCGCCGTGTTCATCCGCGGCGAGGGCGGGTGGGGCGGCGACCGCGGACCTTCGGGTGATCGGAACGCGCCGCCCGACCGCGCCCCCGACCACTCCGTCACCTACGTCACCCGCCCCGATCAGGCCCTCACCTATCGGCTGTCGGGTGATCGCAATCCGCTGCACTCCGATCCGTGGTTCGCGGCCCTCGCCGGGTTCGACCGGCCGATCCTGCACGGTCTGTGCACCTACGGGTTCACCGGTCGGGCCCTGCTGCACACGTTGTGCGGCTCCGATCCGGCACGGTTCCGGTCGATGGAGGCCCGTTTCGCGTCACCGGTGTTCCCCGGCGAGTCGCTCACCGTCGACATGTGGGTCACCGGTCCGGGTGAAGCGGTGTTCGTCACCAAGGGACCGGACGGGCGCATCGTGGTGGCCGGCGGACGCCACACCTTCGACGCCTGACGCGCCTCAGAACAGACGCAACTCGTCGGACTCGATGCCGCGCAGTTCGTCGTAGTCGACCTCCACGCACTCGATGCCGCGTGACGCGGCCAGTGTGCGGGCCTGTGGCTTGATGGCCTGGGCCACGAAGATGCCGCGCACCGGTGCGAACGCCGGGTCGAGGTCCATGCGCTCGAGATAGCGCGTCAACTGCTCGACGCCGTCGATCTCGCCCCGTCGTTTGATCTCGATGGCCACGGTCCGCCCCTCGGCGTCGCGGCACAGCAGGTCGACCGGACCGATGTCGGTGAAGAACTCGCGGCGCACGAGACGCAGGTCGGGGGCGATGGCGGTCGGATCAGCGGCCAGCAGTTCCTGCAGATGGGCCTCGACCCCGTCCTTGCTCAGACCCGGGTCCTCGCCGAGTTCGTGGGCCGAGTCGTGGTGCACCTCGTACAGCGTGATGGTGAGCGTCTCACCCTTGGGGTTGGTCACCACCCATTCGCCCTCGCCCATCGTCAGCACGTTGGGGGCGTTCATCCAGTTGAGCGGCTTGTAGGCGCCGCCGTCGGCGTGGATGGCGATGCACCCGTCGGCCTTGACCATGATCAGCCGGGTGGCCGTCGGCAGGTGCGCCGTCAGGCGCCCGGCGTAGTCGACCGAGCAGGTGGCGATCACGAGCCGCATGGCCGGCCACCCTACGGGAGCGGCTCAGGCCGAGGTGCGCTGTTCGAACCGGGTGTCGGGCGCGTCACCCCGTGAAGCCCGGGCCGATGACCAGGTCGACCTCCACCGGGTCGATCGTGGCGTACTGGTCGGTGGCGTAGGTGATCTCGCCCTGTGGGCGGACGATCTCGCAGGTGCCTCGAAGCACGTACCGCCCGGGCGCGGCGTCGGCCGGGACCCGGAGACGAACGGAACCGTCGTTCGCCGCCGGTCCGTCGAGGAACTGGATGAAGTAGGTCGGCGACTGGAACAGGGGGTCGAACTCGTAGGTGAGACGGTCGGACGCGTTCAGCCGGCACGGAGCCGGCACGACGAACGTGCTGCCGATCGTGAGTCGAGCCGGCACCCGCATCGGAGGCTCGGCTGACACCGGCGTGATCGCGAACACCGCCGTGAGCAGTGCAGCGGCGGCCATCGCCGTTCCGACGCCGATGGTCGAACGCACGAACATGGTGACCTCCGATGGCGAACCCAGCGGTCCTGACCGCCCGATCACCGTAGGGGATCAGGCCGAGGCGCGCTGTTCGAACCGGGTGCGGATGAGGTCCCGGCGTTCCTGCAGGTCGCGCCAGGTGAACTGCTCGAGACCGCGGTCGATTCCCATGGAGTCCTTCACCCCGGTGAGGTCGACCTGGAAACGGTCGGCGTCGAACCCGATCTCGGCGAACAGGCGCTCACCGTGGGTGGAGGCGAAGTACATGGAGATCTGGGTGATCTCGGCGAACAGGTCGATGTCGGGGGCGAGCCGGCCGATGGCCCCGTCGAGGAACACGAGGTTCTTGACGAACAGCATGAGCGGCTTGGGCATCCGGGCGCCGTAGCCGAGCAGCGACTTCACGATCTTCTGCACCTCGGCCACCAGTTCGTCGGGGGCCACCGAGGTGGGGTCGAGACCGGGGCCGCCGAGACCGAGGTCGACGATGACGGCATCGAGATCGGTGTCGAGCGGCAGCGCACCGAGTTCGCACAGCGCCCCGAGTTGCATCTTCACGTCGTTGACCGAGGCGCCCAGCATCAAGCGGAGGAACGCCCGTCGCTCGGCATCGCTCATGCGACCGGTGATGCCGAAGTCGAGAAGGGCGACGCGACCATCCGGTTGGACGAAGAGGTTCCCGCCGTGGAGATCGCCGTGGAAGATGCCCTCGATCATGGCGCCCTCCATGAA
>VERC01000252.1 GCA_018882825.1 Acidimicrobiia bacterium
TAGGCGGCGGGATCGGTGGAGAGGTCGAGATCGATGCGCACGTCAGTTGCGGGGGACGTCGATCCAGGGGAGGTCCTTGTCGGTGCGCGGCTCGCCGGGCAGGCCGAGCACCCGCTCGCCGAGGATGTTGCGCTGGATCTCGGATGTTCCACCCTCGATGGAGTTGGCCCGCGACCGCAGGAACATCTTGCGGGCCGAACCCGGTGGGCCGGTGAGTCCGAGGCTCTCGGAGCGCCGCATGGTGTAGTCGTGGTCGACCAGCGCGGCAGCGCCGAGGAGATCCACGCAGAACTCGTAGATCTCCATGTTGATCTCGGCGAACTGCAACTTGGCGATCGAACCCTCGGGTCCGGGGTTGCCGGCCCGGCGGTTCTGGGCCGCGCGCATGTTGGTGAGACGGAGCACCTCCGACCGCACCCACAGGTCGAGCAATCGGTCCCGGGCCACCGGGGTGCGATGGGTGTTCTCGTCGTCCCAGATGCGCAGCGCCTCGGCGATCGCCCCCGAGCCGCGGGCCGGGGGAGCCCCACCGCCTCCACCGATGGTTGTCCGTTCGTTGGCCAGGGTGGTCATCGACACGCGCCAGCCGGCACCGACGGGGCCGATGCGGTCACGGTCGGGAACGCGCACCTCGGTCAGGTACACCTCGTTGAACTCGGCCTCACCTGTCATCTGCCGCAGAGGCCGCACCTCCACACCGGGCGCGTGCATGTCGAGCGCGAAATAGGTGAGCCCGGCGTGCTTGGGCGCGGTCGGATCTGTCCGGGCCACCAGCATGCCCCGGTCGGCGAGGTGGGCCAGCGTGTTCCACACCTTCTGACCGGTGATGATCCATTCATCGCCGTCGCGCACCGCACGACAGGCCAGACCGGCGAGATCGGATCCCGATCCGGGCTCCGAGAACAACTGGCACCACGCGTCCTCGACGGTGAAGATGCGGCGCAGCAGGGTGGCGCACTGCTCGTCGGTGCCGTGGGTGGCGATGGTCGGTCCGGCCATGGTGAGGCCGAAGAACGATTCGACCCCGGGCGAGCGGGCGCCGGCCTCGCGCAGACGGGCATCGATGGCGCGCTGGTAGGAGGGCGCCAGACCCAGTCCGCCCCGACCCTCGGGGAAGTGCACCCAGGCCAGACCGAGGTCGTACTGGCGGCCGCGCAGCTCCGGCGCAGGCGTCGTCGCCGGGTCGTGCTCGGCCAGCAGGGTGTCGAGTCGCTCGGAGACGAGGTCGGTCTCGGTGATCATGGCCGCACTGTAGGGGCCTCCGGACGAACCGGTAGTGTCGGCGCCGGCCGGGCGCCGGGCCCGGATCGTCCGAGTGACGGACACAGGAGAGGTTCGAGATGGACGCAGTGCGGTTCGACGACATCGATGCGATCAATGCCCTGGCCAGTGAGGAGTTCGGGGAATGGGGACCGTCGATCGTCGTGTCCCAGGAGATGATCAACGACTTCGCCGAACTGACCGGTGACCGGCAGTGGATCCACATCGACGTCGAGCGCGCCCTCAAGGAGAGCCCGTTCGGTGGACCCGTGGCCCACGGATTCCTGACCCTGAGCCTCATGCCCCGTCTGGCCACCTCGGCCCTGAAGTTGGAGGGTCAGGGGAGTGCGGTGAACTACGGCGCCGAGGGGCTGAGGTTCCTGTCACCGGTTCCGGCCGGGGCCACGGTGCGGGCGCGCTCGCGGATCGTGCGGGCCGAGGCCAAGCCCAAGGGAACGCTGGTCACCACCGAGGCCGAGATCGCGGCCGAGGGTTCGAGCCGTCCGGCGCTCCTCTACAAGATGCAGGTGCTCTACACGCCGCCGGCGGGCTGATCCTCGTCGTCACCGCGCAGCGCGCCGATCACGATCCACGCGCCCAGCACGGCGATGGTGAGCACGCCGAGCACGTTCACCGCACTCATGATCCCGGGCCACGTGTAGTTCGGGTACCTTCCGCGCCATTCGCGCGCCATCGAGTAGACACCGGCCAGGGCCAGTGACGCCGGGGCGATCAGGGCGAACAGCCGGGTGAAGCGGCCGGTGCGCAGGACGACGCCCGCCGCCAGCCCGATGGGCAGCGCCACCACCTGCCACTCGGGGAGGACCACGGCGGCCAGCACCGCGGCCAGCGCGCCCCCGACCACGGTGGTGCGCAGATCGACTCCGGGTACACGGGCGCGCCGGCCTGCGAGATCGAACCGGTCGGCGCGCGCGGTTGTCGGGTCGGTCGCATCGACATCCGCGTCGGCGATCGTCGCGGCACGAGCACGGCGACGCCGGAACCGGGGGAGCAGTACCAGCGTCAGGCACAGCAAGGTGCCGACGACCGACACGGCGATGCCGATCCACACCACGCGTTGCGGTGTCCACGTCAGCACCACGTGCACGGTGCCGGCCGATGTGTCGAGGCGCCAACCGTTGGCGTAGCCCTCGATCAGCGTGGGCGCGCCGAGGGTCCCCAGTTCGGGGCTGCGCGCGCTCCAACCCGTGCTGTAGCTCTGGCCGAGCACGAGCCATGACGGATCGGCGAGGCCGTCGATCTCCAGCTCGATCCGGTCGGGTCGCTCGGAGACGACCCTGATCGATGCGCCGGTGGGGGCAACGTCGGACCGGTAGCCGCGTTGGTCGACGGAGGTGGCGTCGGAGACGAGCCCCACCGGGATGGCCGCGCCACCGACCGCACTCCCCAGCACGAGTCGATCGACGGCCAGGCCTGTGCGCCGGGCATCGGTGGTCTCGATCGACACCGAGCCGGCGGCGATGGTGGTGGCGGCACACGACAGCAACTGGAGGGGATCACCGGCCCGCACGGCGGCGGTGCGGCCCACCGCCCGCACCGGGAGGGCCGATCCGTCGATGCGCACCAGATCGTCACGGCATCCGGAATCGATGGAGGAGGGCAGTGGAGCCGGACGTTCGGGAAGTCCGTCGATGGCGGCGATGGCCACGGGAACGACCTCGGGAGCGCCGCCGAACCACGGGACCGACGTGCGGGGGTGCACGCCGTCGACGGTGACGCGCCACGAGGAGGCATCGGTTCCCGGGGTGATGGGGATGTCGATGGTGCTCGTGGTGCCCACCGGACCGTCGGCCTGGTCGGGCACGGCCACCGTCCCCACGACCCGTCCGTCGGCGATCACGGTGAATCCCGCGGGGATCGAATGTCGTCCGTCGGTGGCGTAGGTGACCCGCACGGTGTCGGTGCGACCGGCGCGGGGCGAGGCGACCTGCACCCACGGCGCCGCGGTGTCGGTCGTCGACGGGGTCCACCAGGTGGTCGGGTCACCGTCGAACGCCGCCCGTCCGCGGTCGACCACGTCGGTCGGCAACCATGACGACGCGGTGATCACCACCGGATCGGTGACGCCGAGCAGCGCACGCAGGTTCGCGTCGGAGGTCTGCGGATCGATGCGCACCGTGCCCACGGCCGACCAGGCGCGGGTCGAGGGGAGCACCACGGTCCGACGCATCGTCCGCTCCGGCTCGACGGCGAACGGATTCGCCGGATCGATGCGGTTGCGGGTGACCATGACCAGCGTGCGGTGCGCGAGGTCGTCGGTGCCAACGAGGACGAGGAGGGTGGTCGGGAGTCGCAGCGACTCGGTGACCCGGAGGTCGCCG
>VERC01000253.1 GCA_018882825.1 Acidimicrobiia bacterium
CGTCCGGTGATCCGCACTGCGTAGCAGGCCTCCCTCGTGCGAACGCGGTCCCACAGGGCCTGCTCGAAGCCGGCGCGGTCGAGGTCGCCGGGCACCACGAAGCGGTCGGCCTCGTCGAAGTCCACCAGCACGGCGAACGGCACCCGGGCCGAGGGGTCGGCCAGCGCCGCCCGACCCTCGGAATCGATGTTCCAGAACTCGCCGTCGATGACGGCCAGTTCGCCGTCGAGTCCCTGCAGCGTGCCGATGCCGAAGTCCCCGAGGCCGGCCAGCTCGGCCACGGTCACGTCCCCGTCGTAGGAGCCGTCCATGACGGCCTCGATCGTCTGGATCTGGACGATGTCGTCGGCGGCCACCTCGGCGGTGAGCAGTTCGTCGCGTCGGATGCGTTCGACGGTCAGGGAGTGGGCGAGGGCGGGATCGATGGTCATCGGAGGTGTGGACCTCGGACGCGGAGTCCGACGGGGTCGTGCGAAACATGGTAGGACGACTCCATGACCACGCTCGTATCCATCCACTCGTTCCGCGGCGGCACCGGCAAGAGCAACACCGCCGCCAATCTGGCCGCCCAGATCGCCCTCACCGGGGCCCGGGTGGCGGTGATCGACACCGACATCCAGTCGCCCGGCATCCACGTGCTGTTCGGGTTCGACGAGGAGGGTCTGGGCACGACGCTCAACGACTACCTGCACGGCACGGCGACCATTGCCGAGGCGGCCCATGACGTGACCGATCGCCTGGCGCCGGCCGATGTGCCGGAGGGTGCGGCGCTGTACCTGGTGCCGTCGAACATCAAGGCGTCGGAGATCGCCCGGATCCTGCGTGAGGGCTATGACGTGGGCCGGCTCAATGACGGGTTCCGCGAGTTGAGCAGTGCGCTGGATCTGGACTTCCTGATCGTCGACACGCATCCGGGTCTCAACGAGGAGACGTTGTTGTCGATCACGGTGTCGGACGTGTTGATCCTGCTGATGCGTCCCGACAAGCAGGACTTCCAGGGCACGGCGGTGACGGTCGACGTCGCTCGTCGTCTGGACGTCCCGCAGTTGTTGTTGTTGGTGAACAAGGTGCCGAGTTCGGTGGATCGTGAGACGCTCGGTCGCGATGTGGCCGCCGCCTACGACTCCGAGGTCGGTGGTGTGCTGCCGCTGAGCGAGGCGGTGGTGGAGAACTCGTCGGGTTCGTTGTTCAGTCTCACCAGTCCGGACGAGGACTGGTCGATCACCCTCGCCGCGCTCGCCTCGCGGATCGCTGGACGCTCGTGAGTGACGACGGACTGTTCAGTCGGGACGAGATCCTCGCCGGCGGGGCCTCGGCGGGTGACGTCCGTCGTGCCCGGTCGCTGGTGTACCTGATCGAGCAGGAGTCACAGCGAGCGTCGGATCGACACAAGGCCATCACGGCGTCGGCGATGTCGGCCACGCAGTCGGCGTACATGTCGCTCGAGCACATCCTCGATGCCGAGGCGCTGCGCGGTTCGTTGCCCGGTGAGTCCGATGACGCGTTCGTGGAGTCGTTCCGGGCGGCGCGTCGTGAGGCGGGGAGTCCGCAGTTGAAGTTGATCGAGCGTCACGTGCCCGAGTGGTCGGTGCTCGTTCCACCGCGTGTCGATCTGCGGGCCCGGACGTTCGATCTGTTGTGTCAGCGCTACGAGATCGATCGCAAGCGCTGTCGGAAGATCTGCGAGGCGTTCGGGATCGATGACCCGCAGTTCGCCGAGACGTTCGCCCGGGTGGCCCAGCGGCCGTTGGACGAGGCCTGCCCGGCGGGCAAGGGTGGACTGTTGTCGCGCCTGCGCAAGGGCTGAGCGGAACCGGGGAATCGCCATGACGATCGGTGCGGGGACGACCACGCCGGGATCACCGCTGTTCCGACTGGTGCTCGACGGCGACGCCGGTCGCGTGGTGGTGGCCGGATCGGCCATCGAGGAGACGGCCCGGAGTCTCGGTCTGTCGGCCATGGAGGCTGGACGGGTGCGGATCCTCCTCGAGGGCCTCCTGGTCGACGCCTCCGATCGCCTCGATGCCCATGTCGACGAACCGGTGACGGTGACGGCGACCATCGACGGCACGCTGCTGCGGGTGACGGTCAGCGACCAGGGGGCGCCCACCGATCACGCGGCCCTCCCTCCGGTGGTCCTCGCCCTGCTCGATGCCGGTGTGGTCGAGGGCCTGCGCGTGGATCCTCCCGATGCGCGCGGCAACCGGATCACCATCGACGTCGCCCTCCCGTCCCATCGCCAGTCGGTGACGGGTGACGAGCTCGTCGACGAGTCCGAGCGGGCGCCGTCGGAGGAATCGCTCGAGTACCGCCGCATGCGGCCGGACGAGGCCCTCGCCCTCTCCCGGGGCATCCACAGTTGCTACGGCTTCAGCTACCCCGACCTCGCCTACTACTTCCCCGAGCGTCTGGCCGCCCGGCTGGCGTCACCGGACTGGAACTCCTACGTGGCGGTGAACCCGGCCGGACGCATCGTGGCCCACCTCGAGCAGGACTTCACCGAGGACGGTCGCGTCGTCCACGTGGGCGGGGCCTTCACCGATCCGCGCTACCGGGGCCGGAACCTGCTCCTGACCCTGGCCGAGTCGGCCGTTCGCGATCGCGGCCTGCGGGACCCGGCGCCGGTCGTCCGCTACAGCGAGGCGGTGACCACCCATCCGATCACCCAGCGCATCGGTCTCGAGGAGGGTCAGATCGAGTGCGGGATCATGCTCGCCCACCTCCCGGCGATGCGTCAGGAGGGCTTCAACGACGACGTGGCCGCCCTGCAACGGGCGACGGTCCGTCCGGGACTGATGTTCATCGAACCCCCGGTGGAGCGGGAGGTGCATGCTCCGGCCTTCGTGGCCGACTACGTGCGCCGGATCGTCGACCACCACGAACTCCCTCGCACCGTCGAGGTCCCGCGTCCCCGGTCGCTGGAGGACGCGCCCGACCACACCCTGCGCGTGGTCGAGGTGAACCGCGAGGTGGCAGCGGCCTCGATCACCGTGACCACGGTGGGTCGCGATCTGGGCGACGTGGTCGCGGCCGACCTCCAGGCACTTCAGCGCCAGGCCGTGTGGGTCGAGCTCCGCCTCCCGGCCGGGGACCCGGCCGTCTCGGTGGCCGCCGCCGGCCTCGACGAGTTCGGGTTCGTGTTCTGTTCCTTCCTGCCCGAGTTCCGCTCGACCGGCGACGAGTTGCGCCTGCAATGGCTGCCCAACGCCGAGTTCGATGCCGAGGCGATCGTCCTCCACACCGAGTTCATGGCCGGTCTGGTCGCCGATGTCATCGCCGACGTGCGCCGGGCCAAGGACCGCGAGTCCGAGCAGCGTCGCCGGCGCGCCTCCAGTCGACGGATCTTCGCCGCCCTCGACTGACCCGGACACCGCCGGCCTGTGACATCCGACCCGGGGAGGGTCCGCAGGGCGCCGGTAGCGTCTCGACGTTCCTCTCGGCCCGCCGGAGTCGTCGATGTCCACCGCCCTCTACCGGCTCGGCCGGGCCTGTGTCCGCCATCGCTGGCGAGTCGTCGGACTGTGG
>VERC01000254.1 GCA_018882825.1 Acidimicrobiia bacterium
TCCGATGGACGGACCCACCGGGGTGTCGACGTAGAGGACGGCGGCGGCGGAGTCGTCCCAGAACTTCACCTGACACAGCATCCCCGCCGGCGCGTCGATGAACCCTGCGACCGGTTTCGGGCAGTCGCCACCGCCGTAGACGAATCGCACCTCGCGACCGGACACCGGATCGGACACCGCCTGCAGACGACCACCGGTCCACTTCTGTCCGAGGACCGGATTGCCCTCGCTGGAGATCGACGACAGGTACGCGATGTTCGAGTCGCCGTCCAGCGCGAACACCGATGTCGATGCCTTCGTCGTCACCGAGAACGTCCCATCGGCATTCCTCAGCAGCACCGGGGCCAGACCATTGGTGTTCACGTCACCCGATCCCAGTTGCACCGGCGTGAACGACCCGCCCGCACCCTCGCGATAGCTCGACACCATCCCGTTGGTGCTCACCAGACCGACGTCGCCACCCTCGCCGACCACGATGCGCTGGTAGTCCGAACTCGACGCCGCCTGCAGCGACCAACCGGACGGGACGCCCGGTTCTTCGGGGTTCGACGCCTGGAACTGCAGACCGAACCCGACCGAACCCGGCACCGAACCCATCGAATGCGACGACCAGGCCACCGACGCCTCGCCCGACGACAGCGCGACGTTCACGCCGCCGACCGAATCGACCTGCTGCACCCCGGACAACTGGGTGTCGACCAGGAACGACCCGCCCACCGGCGACTGTCCGGGGCTCTCCGCCCGCCACGAGTACACGGTCCCCTGTGCCAGACCGGCACCCAGCGGGACGCGCGTGCTCGCACCGGACTCGGCATAGGTACGCGTCCCGAACCGCGACGTCCCGTCACTGAGGTCACTGAGCGTGAACGTCCAGGGGCCCGACGCACCGGGGACCGCAAGGGTCGGCGTCAACGACGACGACACCCACGACGACGGCGTCACCACCGCCCCCACGTACACCGGTACCCGCTCACCGGTGCTGTCGGATCCGGGCAGCGCCGGCAGGGTGGTGGGGTCGCCGGCCGAACCGGCTGCCGCACCGCGGTCGCTCACCGGCGAGGAGGAGCAGGCCGTCGCCAGAAGCGCGAGGGCGACGACCACCGACAGGATGGGGAAGAGTGGTGAACGGTGCATCTTCATACTGTGACTCCAGGTCGAGGATGTGGACGATGGGTAGGGATGTGTTCGACGGACTCAGTCGTAGTTGGCCTCAAGGACGTCGAGGAAGTTCTTGCGCTGCATGGTCTCCTTGTAGGAGCCGGCCGACCGACCCAGCAGTTCACGTGAGCCCCGCGGGTCGAGCGGCTCGACGAACGAGGAACTGCGACTGAGCCCACTCAGACGCGGCGCGCTGTCGACGAGGTTCTCGGCCCCGAGACTGGCCCGCTGCGCCACCTGCTGTGCACCGCTGATCTCGAGGGGAAGGCCGGTCACGGAGTCGACGTCGAAGCTGGTACGCACCGTGGAGACGCTCTGCGGTCGCGGTTCCGCTTTGCTGAAGCCGGTGATCACGCCCTTCTTGTTGCGTGTCAGGACGGCGACTCCGTCGGCCTCCATTCTCTCGAGGTTCGTCCGGCTCGCCGCTCGAGCGAACTTCACCCGTCCGACGAGACCGCCGCCCACCGATCCGGCGAGCACCGACAGTCCGAGGCGCCAGGCCGAGAACTCCGTCTGTCCGGTGATGAAGTACTCGGCGGCGTGGGTGAGGCCCGTCACCACCGCTCCCACCGCTCCCCCGACGATGGCACCCACCAGGGCGCCCTTGGCCGGGGCCACGATGGCGGCGACGGCGAATGCCGCCACGATCGAGATCGTGTTGACCAGCCAGTTCTCGTTCTCGTTGCCCGACGGATCGCTGGCATTCACCGGATCCTGGTTGACGTAGTCGTACCCGTTGGCCGAACCGCCCACCTTCGGGTCGAGCTGTGCGAACCGGCCGAGGGCCGGGATGTACACGCGTGCGCCCATCAACTGGTACGTCGTGCGCAGGGCCTCGGTCTCGTTACCGGTCACGGCCTCCCAGGTGGTCGAGGGCACACCGGGCGCCGGTGCATCCGGGACTGTCAGCGCGTTGCCGTAGGGGTCGTAGACCTGCGGTGCACCCAGCAACGCTCCGGCACCGTCGACGGTGAAGAAGCCGTCGCCGTCGAGGGCGGTGAACTGCCAGCGTTCGGTGCCCGTTCCGAGCGGCTTGGTGAGGCGGACGCCTCCGGGCAGGCTCAGTTCGATGGCGTACGCCTTCGACTCGGCGTCGAGCAGTACGCCGCTCTCCGAGTAACGGATGGTGCCGGCGCCGGAACCACCGGTGGTGGTCTTGGCGATCACCGCACCGGTCACGTCACGCGCGTACTCCACCGTCACCGTGCCGTCGGTGACCGAGATCACGTTGTCGGCGTTGTCGTAGGTGAACGTGTCGGGACCGACCTTGGTGGCATTGCCGCGATCGTCATAGGAGAGCCCGTCGGATGCCGCCGGATCGGTGGTGGCGGTCAGTTGCGAGGCCTGGTTGTAGGAGTAGGTGTGGTCGCCGACGACCGCACCGTCGTCGGTGACCTTCTGCGTCAGCCGGTTCGATGCAGAGTCGAACGTCCAGGCCCACGTTCGGGAGACGGGCACGAGTCCAGCGGACACCGATGCGCCGCTCAACCGATTGTCCGCGTCGTAGGAATAGGTGAAGCTCGACGCACCCGAGGGGGCACTCATCGTGGCGCTCGAGGTGATCCCTCCGGCCGAGACCTCACGGGTGTGGGCGAAAGCGCCCACCGGCGTGGCCCACTGCCTCGACACGAGACGGTTCTGCTCGTTGTAGCCGTTGCGCACCGTCACCCCGTTGCCGTAAGCGATCGATGCCACGAGGCCGTCGGCGCCGTAGGTCGGCGTCGCCATGACCTTGCCGTCGACCGAAGTGGCCGCCAACCAGCCCTTTGCGTCCCAGGTGTTGGCGACGACCACCGGCGCACGACCGGGTGCCGTCACCGTCGAGGTGGCCACATTGCCGGTGCGCGTGTCGTAGGTGACCACCGTGACGATGCCGTAGCGATCGACCGACCGGACCGTCCGCCCGAGCAAGTCGACCTCGGTGCGCGTGGTGGTCACCTCTGCGCCGTTCGTCTCGGTGTTCTCGGTCACGAGCGGGTTGCCGTCGAGCGCGTAGTCGCTCACGACCTTCTGGGTGCGACCATTGCCGACCACCTCGACCGACAGCACCTGTCCAGCCTTGCCGTACGTGGTGCACACCAGCACGCCTCCGGGCGTGCGCGAGGCCACGATGGTGCCGGACGAGTCGACCCACTGCGTGGTGGTCGGTCCATCCCCACCGTCGGGGCCGGGGGCGATGGACTCCTTGGCCGACCCACCCTGGTTGGCCGATGAGGCCCCGGGGCAGGGCGACGTGGCCGACTCGGTGTTGCCCCAGTACGTGGTGCGGTACGTCGCTCCATTGTCGGCGGTGACCGCCGAGGGACGCGTCCACGCGACGGAACCGGCGCGTGCGCCCGAGT
>VERC01000022.1 GCA_018882825.1 Acidimicrobiia bacterium
CGTCGTGGTAGAGCGAGCCCAGGTGCACCAACTCGACCGAGACGGCGCCCATGATCACGCCCTCGGACGCGGCTCGCATCGACGACGAGGAGGCGGCCGCAGCGGTGATGGCGAAGGCCGGTCGCACCCGCTTGCCGCCGGCGAGGATGAGGTGACTGGCCACTTCGGTGAGGAAGTCGTCCTCGGTGACCACCGAGGCCCGCAGGGCGTCCTCCACCCGCGCCAGATCGGATTGGACGACCGGATAGCGCAGGAGAGGGGAGGCCGACGACATGGGGGGAAGGGTACGCCCGCCCCGGTGTCGTCGAAACCCTCGCCGTCCCGAGCTGATCGCTCGTCGCCGCGCGATCGCAGTGGCGCGGGCGGCGAGGCGCTGTCGGGGGTGCTGGGTACACTCGCCCCACTGCCCGCCTCCGGGGTGCCCGGGGGAGGGTGCTCACTGAAAGCAGGTGCTGATGTTCGAACGGTTCACCGACAGGGCCCGGCGGGTCGTGGTGCTGGCGCAGGAGGAAGCGCGCCTTCTCAACCACAACTACATCGGTACCGAGCACATCCTCCTCGGCCTCATCCACGAGGGCGAGGGTGTGGCGGCCAAGGCCCTCGAGTCCCTCGGGATCTCGCTGGAGGCCGTCCGGTCGCAGGTGGAGGAGATCATCGGCCAGGGCGGTTCGTCCCCCAGTGGGCACATCCCTTTCACCCCGCGGGCCAAGAAGGTCCTCGAACTGTCGTTGCGCGAGGCGCTGCAACTCGGTCACAACTACATCGGCACCGAGCACATCCTCCTCGGTCTCATCCGTGAGGGTGAAGGTGTCGCCGCGCAGGTGCTGGTGAAGCTCGGCGCCGATCTGTCGCGGGTTCGCCAGCAGGTCATCCAGTTGCTGTCGGGCTACAGCGGTCCGGGTCCGCAGCAGGGCGAGAAGGCCGGCGCGCCCGCCGGTGGCTCGAGCGAGGCCAGTCAGGGCGGTTCGGCCGTCCTCGATCAGTTCGGTCGTAACCTCACGCAACTGGCCCGGGAGAAGAAGTTGGATCCGGTGATCGGTCGCGCCCGCGAGACCGAGCGCGTCATGCAGGTGCTGAGCCGTCGCACCAAGAACAACCCCGTCCTCATCGGTGAGCCCGGTGTGGGCAAGACCGCCATCGTCGAGGGGCTGGCCCAGGCCATCGCGTCGGACAACGTGCCCGAGACGCTGCACAACAAGCAGCTCTACACCCTCGACCTCGGTGCACTGGTGGCCGGTTCGCGCTACCGCGGTGATTTCGAGGAGCGCCTCAAGAAGGTGCTCAAGGAGATCAAGACCCGCGGCGACATCATCCTGTTCATCGACGAGATCCACACGCTCGTCGGGGCCGGTGCGGCTGAGGGCGCCATCGACGCGGCCAGCATCCTCAAGCCGATGCTGGCCCGCGGTGAGCTGCAGACCATCGGCGCCACCACGCTCGACGAGTACCGCAAGCACCTCGAGAAGGACGCCGCGCTGGAGCGGCGCTTCCAGCCCATCAAGGTGGAGGAGCCGACGGTGGCGCACACCATCGAGATCCTCAAGGGCCTGCGCGACCGGTACGAGCAGCATCACCGCGTGACCATCACCGACCAGGCGTTGGTGGCGGCGGCCAATCTCGCCGATCGCTACATCTCCGATCGTCACCTGCCCGACAAGGCCATCGACCTCATCGACGAGGCCGGCTCGCGTCTGCGCATCAAGCGCATGGAGACGCCGCCCGACTTCAAGGAACTCGAGAACGAGATCGCCAAGGTCGTGCAGGAGAAGAAGGACGCGGTCGAGGCCCAGCAGTTCGAGGAGGCCGGCCGTCTGCGCGATCGCGAGAAGGAACTCCTGGCCCAGAAGGAGGCCAAGGAGCAGGAGATGAAGGACTCCGGCATCGACCTCTTCGACGAGGTCGACGAGGAGGCCATTGCCGACGTGCTGTCGCTGTGGACCGGCATCCCCGTCTACAAGCTCACCGAGGAGGAGACGGCCAAGCTCCTGCGCATGGAGGACGAGCTCCACAAGCGCGTCATCGGGCAGGAGAGCGCCATCCGGGCCGTCAGTCAGGCCATCCGTCGCACCCGGGCCGGACTCAAGGACCCGAAGCGTCCGTCGGGTTCATTCATCTTCCTCGGCCCGTCGGGTGTCGGGAAGACCGAGTTGGCCAAGACCCTCGCCGAGTTCCTCTTCGGTGACGAGGACTCGCTCATCGCCCTCGACATGTCCGAGTACATGGAGAAGCACACCGTGTCGCGGCTCGTCGGTTCCCCCCCCGGCTACGTCGGCTACGAGGAGGGCGGTCAGCTCACTGAGGCCGTTCGTCGCAAGCCGTTCTCCGTCGTGCTGTTCGACGAGATCGAGAAGGCACACCCCGACGTGTTCAACACGCTGCTGCAGATCCTTGAGGAGGGTCGTCTCACCGACTCGCAGGGTCGTTCGGTGGACTTCCGCAACACCGTCCTCATCATGACCTCGAACCTCGGCACCGCCGACCTGCGCAAGGCGGCCATCGGTTTCGGCAAGGCCGACGAGGCGGTGTCGTACGAGAAGATGAAGGAGAAGGTCAACGAGGCGCTCAAGCAGCACTTCCGACCCGAGTTCCTCAACCGCATCGACGACACCATCGTGTTCCACGAGTTGTCCAAGGCCGAGGTCACCACGATCGTCGATCTGATGATCAAGCGGGTCACCACCCAGCTGCAGGGTCAGGGCATGGGACTCGAGGTCACCGAAGCGGCCAAGTTGCTGCTGGCCGACAAGGGCTACGACCCCACGCTCGGTGCCCGTCCGCTGCGTCGGGCCATCCAGCGTCTCGTCGAGGATCCGCTGTCGGAGCGTCTGCTGTGGAAGGAGTTCCGCGCCGGCCAGACCATCGTCGTCGACGCCGAACCCGACCCCGAGACCGGCGACCGGGTCATCGTGTTCCGGGCCGTCGAGGGCTTCGAACCGCCGCCCATGGAACTGGCCGAGGCCGGCGCCCCCGAGTAGCCCGCCACAGAGCAGTGATGGATCGGACCGACCGGGTCCGGCTTCGAAGGGCGCTGGTACGGTCGGCTCGTGGGCCCGACGATCCGACGCGTGCTGTGCCTCGTCGCACCGCTCGTCATCGTGCTCACCGGGTGTCGGGTGCAGCTCGCCACGACCATCGACATCGGTCTCGACGGCAAGGGCACCATCACCCAGGCCGTCGGCTTCGATGCCGCCGCCCTGAAGCGGGTGGGCGATCCGGCCCGCGCCCTGCGGGCCCAGGACCTCATCGATGCCGGGTGGGTGGTCGAGCCCGTGGTGACCGAGGGCGAGCTCACCTGGGTGCGGATCCGGCACGACTTCTCGACCCCTGAACAGGCAAATGATCTGTTCGCGCAGTTGAGTGCGCCGGAGGGACCGTTCCGCGACTTCGAGGTGATACGCACGACCGGACCGCTGACCGAGTCAGTGCGGTTCACCGGACTGCTCGACACTTCGGCGGGACTGGCCGTCTTCGGTGACAAGGCATTGGCCGACGCCCTCGGCGGTGACGCCTCGGGCGGTCTGCTGGCTCGCGTGGAGCGCGAGGAGGGTCGACCGGCGGCCGAGATGGTCGACCTCGACCTCACCGTCATCACCGGTGGCACGTCCCGCACGTGGACTGCGTCGTTCGCCGAGCCGTCCGTCCAGAGGTTGAAGGTCTCCGATTCGAAGTGGAAGGTGCTCGGTCTGTTGGGCCGGATCGTGGTGCTCCTGCTCGTCGTGCTGACGGTCGTCGTCATCGCGTTGCGGCTGCGTGTGCGCCGTCTGCGCTCTCGTCGACTGATGCGACGCACCACCAGGCGGTGGTGACCCGAGTCGACTGGACGGGTGATCGGTGACGATCGTCCTCAGGGTCCGAAGAACGCCCGCTCCACCGCCTCGAGCGAGAGTCGGTCCCACTCTTCGGGGTTCGCCGACTCGGCGCCGTGCTCGATGAAGACGCGCGAACTCATCAGTCCGTACTGCCAGGTGACGGCCGACGGAAGGTCGATTCCCTCACGGAGCCACCCCCGCTCCCGAAACGGTTCGAGCAACTCGACGAACGCCGTGATGATCTCGTCCTGCGCGCGCGATGGCCGCTTCGAGTTCCGGGCGAGCGTAGGCGCTCCCGAAGACGTTGGTCCGGCGCCACCGGACCGCCGAGTTCCGCATGAGGATCTCCGACCAGATGCCGACGAGGGTCTCGTGCAACTCCTCCTGCGTCCCGCACTGTTCGACGCGACGAGCGACCTCGGCGACATTGGCCATGTGCTCACGCGTTTAGCGCTCGACCTGGGCGGCGATCACCAGACCATCGCGACTTCCGAAGTGGTGATAGAGCACCGGTGGAGTGACCCCGATGGCAGCCACGATGTGGTTCACCCGGATCGCCGCCTCGCCTCCCGCGTCGATCATGTCGACGGCCATGTCGAGGATCTTCGTGCGGTTGTCGTCGGCCACGGGCCGACCTTATGGCTCGGGTACGCGGGCACCGTCGATCTCACTGGCTCGCCGTCCATGGGGCGTCTTCCGCCGCTGTCCCCACCACCCGTCGACGTGATTTCCTGACCATAGTTCCGCTGACATCCGCTGTCCGAAGCGGCTCCCCCTGGCTTCGTTCGATTCGCAAGGACCCCGATGTTCCGTATTCCACCTCTCGCCCGGCTGGCCGCTGCTGCGGTCCTGACCGTCTCGGCCCTCGCTCTCGGTGTGGCCCCGGCCGGTGCCGGATCCAGCACCCCTGCCGACGCTCCGACCGGAGGGTTCACCGACAACCTCAACGGAACCGTCACCGTGACGTACTCGGGTCTCACCTCGCCCTGGGTGTACATGTACGCGGACGGCACCACCTGCACCGATCCCGCCGGCGGAACCCCGGCCCAGCCCCTCGCCCGGCTCGGCGGCGAATACCCGGTGGCCGCGTCGCCCGCCACCATCGGCGTCACCACCAATGTGTACGACTTCGCGTCTCCCGTGGCCGCTCCCGGTTCGCCCCTCCCGGCGGGGATGTACTCATGGTGCCTCTTCGACATGTCGTCGCCCGGGGCCTACTACCTGATCGCCTCCGGCGGGAGCATCCCCGTCTATCCGCCGATCACGGGTTCGATGGTGGACAACGGCGATGGGACCCTCACCCTCACCTACGCCAACGCGAGCAACGACTACTCACAGGAACTCTTCCTCTTCGTGCTCGCTGCGGGTTCGACGTGCCCGCCGGACCTCACCACTGCGACCTCACTGACCAACTTCTACGTGCTGTCCTCCCAGGACTCCTTCGCGTTGTTCGCGCCGCTTCCCGCCAGTCCGGTGGTGGTCGGTCCGGGGACGAACATGGCCAAGTTCACCTCCATCACGGAGGTGCCATCGGCAGCCGTCCTTCCTCTGACCTCGTTCCAGGCCTGTCTCTTCCTCACCACTCTGATCGAGGGCGGCGGAACGGACATCCTCCTGGCGCAGTCACTGGCGATCGCGCCCGGTGTTGCACCCCAGCCCCCCGTCTACACCGGTTGAGCGACTCGATCCCGGACGTCTCACGAGGGGGTCGCACCTGCGGGTGCGGCCCCCTCGTCGCTGTGTCGCAGTCATCGGCGCCGGGCCCGACGCGATCCTCGCCCATGATCTCCGGTCGCTCGGGTATGCGGACGTCACTGCGTGGGAGCGGGAGTGCGGGCCGGGAGTGCATGGTGAAGCCCCGATCATCGGGCTCTGCACCTAGGAGGGGTTCGAGCCCCCGCCCATGGATCTGGCCGAGGCCGGCGCGCCGGAGCAGAGGTTGCGCTGCCGAACCAATCGGTCTCGAGTCTCCACTCGGGCGGTCGATCGGTGGCCGATCGAGATCCTCAGGAACCGAAGAAGGCCTGACAGAGCGCGTCGAGTGTGAGCCGGTCCCATTCGGCGGGATCGCCCTCCTGCTGGCCGTGCTCCATGTGGACGCGCCCGATGAGGAGACTGTGGTGCCAGGCGATGGTGCTGGGGAGGTCGATCCCGGGTCGCAACCAACCCCGGTCGCGACAGGGTTCGAGGATCCGTGTCAGTTCTGCGACTATCTCGTCCTGGGCCTTCGCCACCGCTGACACGAGTTCGGGTCGGGCGTAGGCGCTGCCGATAACGTTGGTCCGCCGCCAGCGACTCTCGGCTCGCTGGGCCAGCGAGCGCTTCCAGGTGATGACCAGGGCCGTGCGGAGCTCCTCCGCCGACGAACACTTGGCGACGCCCCGTCCGATGGCAGCGACGTCGGACTTGGTCTGGCGGACGTAGCGCTCGATCTGGGCGGCGATCACCAGTCCGTCGCGACTGCCGAAGTGGTAGTAGAGCACCGGAGGCGTGATGCCGGCTTCGGCGATGATGTGGGTCACTCGCAGCTGCGCCTCACCGCCGGCATCGATGGCGGCGACGGCGAGATCGAGGATCCTCGTCCGGTTGTCCTCGGCCATGGATCCGAACCTACCCCCAGCATTCCCCCGGGGACGGTTCCGTCCCCGCTGGTTCGTTCGACGCGCGCGTCCCACCACCCGACGATCGCTTCGGCTGGTCGTCCCGGTCCTCGTCCCGATCGTGCTCGCCGGCTGTCGGGTGCAGCTCACCACGACCGTCGACATGGACTTCGACGGCACCGGGACCGTCACCCAGGGCATCGGATTCGACGCAGCGGCACTGGCCCGTGTAGGTGATCGGGCCCGGGCCCTGCGGGCCGACGACCTCGCCCAGGCCGGGTGGGTGATCGAGTCCGTCGTGACCGAGGGCGGTCTCACATGGATCAGTATCAGCCACGGGTTCGACACCCCCGAGCAGGCCGACGATCTCTTCGCCCAGTTGTCGTCCCCCGATGGTCCGTTCCGCGACAAGGCGCGGGCCGACGCTTTCGGCGGAGATGCCTCCGGCGGGCTGCTGGCCCGGATCGAGAAGGAGGAGGGGCGCTCCGCCGCCGAGATGGTCGATCCAGACCTGTCGGTGACGACCGGGGGAGTGTCGAGGACGTGGTCGGCGTCGTTCAGCGAGCCGTCGGTGCAACAACCGAAGGACTCGGACTCGCGCTGGAAGAACCCCGATCTGCTGGGCCGGGTCCTGTTGGTCGTGCTGGTGGTGCTGTCGGTGGCGGTCATCGCCCTGCGGATCCGGGTGCAAGGTCGAGCGCGCCGGCGGCTCATGCGCCGCACCGCCCGGCGCTGGTGACCGGTCACGACCACATCGTGCGCTCGGGCCACGGTCGAACCTCCCCTGGCCGCGTCGTCGAGGACGACCCCGGCCCCGGAGCGGGTCGCACCGTCGTCCACCCCTGACGTTCTCGGTCGCCGATGCGGTTCCTCCGCCAGGAGTGGAGTAAGATTCTTAGAAACTACGAAGCCGTTCGTAGTGTGGTTCCACTCGAAAGGCCTTCCATGTTCCGAATCCCTCGTCGTGCCCGATTTGCCCTCGCTGCGGTCCTGACCGTCTCGGCTCTCGCGTTGGGTGCGGCTCCGGCCGGCGCCGGTTCCGGTTCCCCTGCCGGCGCTGCGACCGGAGCGTTCACCGACAACGCCAATGGAACCGTCACCGTGACCTACTCGGGCCTCACGTCGCCGTACGTGTACATGTATCCGGACGGCACCACCTGCACCGATCCGGCCGGCGGAATCCCGGCTCAGCCGCTCGCTCTGCTCGGCGGCAACTACCCGGTGGCTGCGTCGCCGGCGACGATCGGCGTCACCACCAACGTGTACGACTTCGCGTCACCCGTGGTCGCGCCGGGTTCGCCCTTGCCGGCGGGGATGTATTCGTGGTGCCTGATCGACATGTCGACGCCGGGCGCCTTCTACCTGATCGCCGACGGAGGGAGCATGCCCGTCTACCCGCCGGTGACGGGTTCGATCGTGGACAACGGCGACGGGAGCCTCACCCTCACTTACGCCAACACGAGCGTCGAGTTCTCCCAGGACCTCTACCTCCTGGTGCTCGCCGCGGGTTCGACGTGCCCGCCGGACCTCGCTGCGGCGAGCTCACTCACCAACTTCTACGCGCTGTCCTCCCAGGACTCCGTTCAACTGTTCCTGCCGCTCCCCGCCAGTCCGGTGGTGGTCGGTCCGGGAACGACGATGCTCAAGTTCGCCAGCCTCACATCGGCGCCCTCGGTGGAGGCGCTCTCCCTCACGTCGTTCGAGGCGTGCCTCCTCCTCACCACCCCGGTCGCGGGCGCGGGAACCGACGTCCTCCTCTCGCAGTCGCTGACGACCGCACCCGGCCCTGCGCCCCAGCCTCCGGCTTTCACCGGCTGATCCAACCGAATGTCGAATGCCTCAAGAGGGGCCGTGCCCGAAGGCACGGTCCCTCGTTGTCTTCCTGCTCCGGTCGTCATGAGCGACCGACTCGATGCGGCGACGAAGGATCGGCGTGACGCCACGCCTGCGGATGGGCCGTCGACCTCCCTCCGTCGTCGTTCAGTAGCCTTCTTGCCGCGCCGTCCGGCTCGACCTCAGGAGCTTCTGCCCGTGCTTCGTCACTTCCGCCGCTTCGTTGGCGTCGTGTCCGTCATGGCTGCGTTCGCCACCGGTGCGGCCGTCCCTGCCGGTGCATCGGGAACGGGTCCGACGACGGTCAACTTCACCCAGAACGCGGGAACGGTGACGGTCGCGTGGGGCGGCGGTTACGTCGGTCCCATGCTCGGGCTCTACCCGGTGGGGACGGCGTGCCCGACGGCAGGGATCGGTGACGTACCCACGGCCCCGACATTCTCGATGGGCCTGTCCGCGTCGACCTCACCAGTCACGGTCTCCCTCTCCACCTCGGTCATCTCACCCGGATGGGGTCCGGGCTCATTGGTCCCGGTGACCAGTGGCACCTACATCTTCTGCATGTACAACATCACCTACAGCGGTCTCTTCGTTCCCCTCCCGTTCTTCAATCTCGTGAACCCGAGTGGTTGGGCCGGGACCATCAGCGCCTCGGGTCCCCCATCCTCGTCGGACCCGTCTCTGCCGGCTCCTCCGGGTTCGCCTTCGCCTCCAGGTGGAGAGGACCCGTCGCCCGCGCCTCCTGTACCTGAGCCGATCACACCTTCGTTCACCGGCTGATCACTTCCGAACATCGTGTTGGTGACGTCCGCTCCCGCGGGGGCGACAGCCATCGTCCTCGTTCCGGTGCGGTCACACCCACTGCGTAGGGTGTCGCCGTGGCCAAGATCAGGGCAGTGTTCCGGTGCACCGAGTGCGGCACCTCCTCGCCCAAGTGGGTGGGTCGCTGTCCCGGATGCGAGGAGTGGAACTCCCTGGTCGAGGAGATCGACGCGCCGACGTCGATCGATCCGGCGCTGGTGCTCGGCGCTCGCGACACACCCGTTCCCATCGACGAGGTCGATGCCGATGAATGGACGGCCCGTCCCACCGGCATCGACGAGCTCGACCGCGTGCTCGGCGGGGGGCTGGTGCCCGGCTCGGTGACGCTCGTCGGGGGAGAGCCCGGTATCGGGAAGTCCACCTTGCTGTTGCAGGCGGTGGCGGCCATGGCGGCCTCCGGCGAACGGGTGCTCTACGTGTCGGCCGAGGAGTCCAAGCAGCAGGTCCGGTTGCGGGCCGAGCGTCTCGATGCGTTGCAGCCCTCGCTGTGGCTCGCCACCGAGACGGCCGTCCCCCACATCCTCGCTTCGGTCGAAGAACTGGCCCCGACGGTGCTCGTCGTCGACTCCATCCAGACGGTGCACACGCCCGAGATCGGTTCGGCTGCCGGTTCGGTGGCCCAGGTCCGCGAGAGCGCGGCGCGACTTGTCGGCGCGGCCAAGTCGCGTTCGATGGCGGTGGTGCTCGTCGGACACGTCACCAAGGAGGGCGGGCTGGCCGGACCACGCGTGCTCGAGCACATCGTCGACACCGTCCTCGCCTTCGAGGGTGATCGTCATCACGCCCTGCGACTGCTGCGGGCGGTCAAGCACCGCTTCGGCGCCACCGATCAACTTGGCCTGTTCGAGATGACCCCGGCTGGACTGGCCGGAGTGCCCGACCCGAGTCGGCTCTTCCTCGCCGACCGACGTCGTGGGGTGGCCGGCTCGACCATCGTGCCCACGATGGAGGGCGATCGTCCGTTGCTGGTCGAGGTGCAGGCCCTCGTCACCTCCTCCCACCTCCCGTCTCCGCGGCGCAGCGCGCAGGGCCTCGATGCCGGTCGACTGTCGCTGCTGCTGGCGGTGCTCGGTGAACGGGCCCGACTCGGGTTCGCCGAGCACGACGTGTACGCGCTGGCCGTCGGCGGTGTGCGCATGGTCGAACCGGCCGTCGATCTCGGCACCGCGCTGGCGCTGGCCTCGGCTCGCGAGGACGTCCCGGTGCCCGACGACATGGTGGTGTGCGGCGAGCTCGGACTGGGCGGTGAGGTGCGGCAGGTCGCCCACGCCGATCGACGACTGGCCGAGGCCGCTCGACTCGGATTCACGCGTGCCATCGTCCCGTCGCATGCGCCCGATCCGCCGGCCGGAATGACGGCCATCCGCGTCGGCACCCTGGTCGAGGCGCTCCTGGCCATCGGCATCACCGCGTCGGGTCGGAACGCGAGCCGATCGGCTCGCCCGTCGGCCGTCGAGGAGGAGGCGACGGTGCTGTCCATCGTCGAACTGTTCGGCGACGGTGTCCGTGGCGATGACGGTGATCGGACCCGGGGCCCCGACACGCCCGACGACGGCCCGGCGGTCGGCTGAGGGCGCAGCGGTACACTCCGCCGATGGGAGGCCGACGCAGCGACGCCATGCTGACGGCGTTGGCCGCAGTGGCACCCGGAACTCCGCTCCGCGAGGGGATCGACCGAGTCCTGCAGTCGGGCATGGGCGCGTTGGTGGTGATCGGGGACGGGCCCGAGGTGCTCAGCATCTGCTCCGGTGGATTCCTGCTCGACGCCGCGTTCAGTCCCCAGCGACTCAGCGAACTGGCGAAGATGGACGGTGCCATCGTCCTCGCCCCTGACGCCGCCCGCATCGCCCGGGCCAACGTGCACCTCGTGCCCGATCGGGCTGCGCCCACCTCGGAGACGGGTACGCGCCATCGCACCGCCGAGCGGGTGGCCCGCTCCGTGGGCGTCCCCGTCATCAGTGTGTCGGAGGACATGTCGATCATCGCCGTCTACCTCGGTGACGAGAAACATCAGTTGACGCCGGTCCCACGACTGCTCGATCGCGCCAATCAGGCGATGAAGACACTCGAGCGTTACCGCGATCGACTCACCGAGGTCTCGACATCGCTCTCCGCTCTCGAGATCGAGGGTCTGGTCACCGTGCGCGATGTCGTCGTGATGCTGCAGCGCACGGAGATGGTGCTGCGCATCGCCGACGAGATCGACGCCGACATCATCGAACTGGGCAGTGACGGTCGTCTGTTCCAGTTGCAGTTGGAGGAGGCGATCGCCGGCGTGTCCGCCGAGCGACGACTGGTCGTGCTCGACTATCTGCACGAGGAGAACGACTGGCACTTCGCCGAAGCCTCGGCCGGACTGGCCGACCTCGACATGGAGGAACTCCTCGATCTGGGTGCGGTGGCGGCCGTGCTGCACCTCGAGGGCAGCCCCGAACTCGATGCGTCGGTGCAGCCGAAGGGGTACCGGATGCTGTCGCGCATCCCCCGCCTGCCCGCATCGGTGATCGGTCGCGTCGTCGAGAGGTTCGGCACGCTCGACGCCATCCTCCGGGCCACCGAGCGCGAACTCGAGTCCGTGGGTGGCGTCGGTGACCAACGGGCCCGGGCCATCATCGACGGCCTGGCCCGACTGTCCGAACAGAGCATCCTCGACCGCTGGGCCTGAGCGGTCGGTCAGGGGGAACGATGCGCATCACACTCGCCGATGGTTGTCCGGCGGAACTGGCCCGACCGGCCGTGGTCGACGAGCACACTCTGGGTGTCGTGCTGTTCCCGGACATCATGGGCCTGCGACCGCTGTTCGACGACATGTGTGCCCGACTGGCCGCCGAGCACGGGTGGGTGGTGTGTTCACCCGAGCCGTTCCCGGGTCGCGAACACCTCGACGTGCAGGATCGACTGGCGTCCATGGCCGACCTCGACGACGCAACCCTGCGGGCCACCGCACTGGCCGCGGCCGATGCCACCGGGTGCGATCGTGTCGTCGCCACCGGTTTCTGCATGGGCGGCATGCTCGCCTTCAAGGCTGCGGCCTCGGGCCGCTTCGCCCGCGCCGCCGGCTTCTACGGGATGATCCGGCTGCCGGGTGACTGGAGCGGAGGGTCGTTGCAGCAGCCGATCGAGGCGCTGGCGAGCCCCGACCGTTGTCCCACTCTCGCCATCATCGGCACCGCCGATCACTTCACCCCACCCGCCGACGTCGACGCCGCCGAAGCCCTCGGCGTCGAGGTGGTGCGCTTCGAGGGGGCCGAGCACGGGTTCGTGCACGACGCGTCCCGGCCGGCGCATCGGGCCGATGATGCCGCCGACGCGTGGCGACGGGTGGTGGCCTTCCTCGGATCCTGAGGCCGGCGGCATCGGGTAGAAACGACGTCGCGCCGAACCGGGAGGACCCCAATGAAGATCGACATCTCGCTGGCCATGGCCGGCCCCGAGGATGCCGCACCCCGGGCCGCCGAACTCCAGGCCCTCGGTGCCGATGGACTGTTCAGCTTCGAGAACGCCCACGACGTGTTCTTCCCGCTGGTGCTGGCCTCGACCAGTTGCGAGATCGACCTGATGACCAACGTGGCCATGGCCTTCCCCCGCAGCCCGTTGCACCTCGCCTACGCGGCAAACGACCTGCAACTGCTCAGCAAGGGGCGATTCCGACTCGGTCTCGGCTCACAGATCCGCCCTCACATCCAGAAGCGGTACGGCTCGGTGTGGGAGAAGCCGGTGGCCCAGATGCGCGAATGGGTGACGGCCACCAAGATGATCCTCGACCACTTCGCCGGCGAGGGCCCGTTCGACTACCGGGGGACATGGACGACGCACACGCTCATGACACCGAACTTCCAGCCCGGCCCCAATCCCTTCGGCAAGGCGCCGGTGCTGGTCGGCGCGCTGGGGCCGAAGATGTGCGAGATGACGGCCGAGGTGGCCGACGGGATACTGGTGATGCCGTTCAACTCCGAGCGCCACTTCGCCGAACGCACCATGCCGGCGCTGGAGCGCGGGTTCGCCACCGCCGGACGTGATCGCGACGGCTTCGAGATCATCCTCGAGGTCATCTGCGCCATCGGACGCACCGAGGAGGAACTGGCCATCGCCTCCCGGGGGGTGAAGTCGTTGTTGTCGTTCTACGGTTCGACACCCTCGTACAAGCCGGTGCTCGACGTGGAGGGGTGGGGCGATCTCCAACCCGAACTCAACGCCCGTTCGAAGCAGGGCGACTGGGCCGGCATGGTCGATCTCATCCACGACGACGCGCTGCACACGATCGCCGTGGTGGGCACACCGCAGCAGGTGGCCGACGAGATCGTGCGTCGCTACGGGGCCGAGGCCGATCGAGTGTGTCTCTACTTCCCCGGCTATCCGATCACTGACGAGTGCATCGCGGAGACCATCGCTGCGTTGCGGGCCGCGTCGGTCGACGTCGGGCGGGGAGCCCATCGGGGAGCGCAGTGATGACGGCGATCGACACCGGTACGACCGATCTCCTCGCTGAGTTGCGCGACGACGGTGTGCTCGTCTGCACCCTGAATCGCCCTGACACCCGCAACGCCTTCAGCGGGGCGATGGGTGCGGCGTTGGGTTCGATGTACCGCCTCGCCGATGCCTCCGATGACGTGCGCGTCGTGGTGCTGACCGGCACGCCTCCGGCGTTCTGCGCGGGTGCGGACTTCAGCAACGGCGCCCAGGTGTTCTCCTCTCCCGACGGCACGACGTCCGAGCGACCGTTCAGTGCCAATCCCGTCGATCCGCCGGCGTGGCGCATCCGCAAACCGGTGATCGCCGCCGTCAACGGTCATGCCGTGGGAATCGGCTTCACCCTCACGCTGCACTGCGATCTGCGGTTCATGGCCCTGGAGGGCAAGTACGGGATCGTCCAGGTGCGTCGTGGCGTGATGCCCGATGCCATGAGCCACTGGACGCTTCCCCGTCTGGTCGGACTGGCCAACGCCGCCGACATACTCCTCACCGGTCGGACCTTCACCGGCGCCGAGGCCCGTGACCTGGGTGTGGCGTCCCGGGTCCTGCCGGCCGACGAGGTGTTGCCCCACGCGCTGGAGGTGGCCCACGACATCGCCGTCAACACCGCGCCCGTGTCGGTGGCGGTGAGCAAGCGCCTGCTGTGGGGCACCTTCGCCATGTCCCCGACCGAGGTCGACCACGCCGAGACCGAACTGCATCGACACGTGATGGGCGCGCCCGACGCCCGCGAAGGAGTGATGGCCTTCCTCGAGCGACGCGAACCGCAGTGGTCGATGAGCGTCGGTGACGACTGGCCCGACGAGTGGCCTGCACCGGAGGATCTGCTGTGACCGACGCCCCGACCACCACCACCGACGACGTGCTCGACGGTGTCGATCTGCACGGTCGTACCGTCCTCGTCACCGGTGGCACCACCGGTCTGGGATTCGAGACGGCCCGGGCCCTGGCCGCCGCTGGCGCTTCGGTCGTCACGACTGCCCGTTCCGACGAGAAGGGTCTCGATGCCGTTGCCCGGGTCCGTACCCTCGTCCACGGTGCCGATGTGACCTACGAACTGTGCGAACTCGGGTCGCTGACGTCGGTGCGCTCGTTCACCGACCGTTTCGTCGCCACCCACGATCGGCTCGACGTCCTGATTGCCAACGCCGGGATCATGGCCGTGCCCTTCGGACACACCGATGACGGATTCGAGTTGCAGTTCGGCACCAATCATCTCGGTCACTTCGTGCTCGTCGGTCGCCTGTTGCCGTTGCTGATGTCCAGTGCGCCATCTCGCATCGTGCTGTTGAGTTCGGGAGGACACGCCGGGTCCGACATCGTGTGGGACGACGTGAACTTCGAGTCGCGCGACTACGGGAAGTTCGAGGCGTACGGACAGGCGAAGACGGCCAACATCCTCCATGCCGTCGAACTCGAACGACGGTACGGAAAGCGGGGCGTGCACGCGTGGGCGGTGCATCCGGGCATGGTGACCACCGATCTCGGACGTCACTTCACCCGTGACGACTACCGCGATCTGGTGAAGCGGGCCGAGTCGGCCGGCACGTCACTCCCGGCCCGGGTCGGTCCCGAGG
>VERC01000023.1 GCA_018882825.1 Acidimicrobiia bacterium
TGGTGGGCGGGATCTCCCGGACCGAGAGTCGGGACGGCTGGAGGTTCGACCTCGGCGGTCACCGCTTCTTCACCAAGGTCCAGCCGGTCGAGGACCTGTGGCACGAGATCCTCCCCGATTCGGACTTCCTCATGCGACCGCGCATGAGCCGGATCTTCTACGACGGCAAGTACTTCGATTACCCCTTGAAGGCGTCCAACGCCCTCGGCAACCTGGGGATCATCGAGGCGGCCCGTTGTGTCCTCTCCTACTTCGCCGCTCGCGCCCGGGTCTCCATCCGCAAGCTCACAGGACGCCACCGGCCCGAGACGAGCCTCGAGGACTGGATCACGAATCGCTTCGGCAAGCGGCTCTTCAACCACTTCTTCAAGACGTACAACGAGAAGGTCTGGGGTGTCCCGGCCTCGAAGCTGCAGGCCGACTGGGCGGCCCAGCGCATCAAGAACATGTCGCTGTGGAACGCCGGCATCAACGCCGTGGTCGACGCTCTCCCTTCATGGGTGCCGTTCGTCAAGAAGGGCAAGAGCACGGACATCACCTCGCTGATCGAGGAGTTCCAGTACCCCAAGTTCGGTCCCGGGATGATGTGGGAGACAGCCCGCGACAAGGTCGAGGCCGCCGGATCGCCGGTGCTCATGGAGCACAAGGTCACCCGCATCGAGCACCGTGACGGACGCGCCGTCTCGGTCACGATGCGCACTCCTGACGGCGAACGCACGATCCCCTGCGACGAGGTCATCTCGTCCATGCCGATGTCGTCGTTGTTGAAGGCCATGGACCCGCCGCCCCCGACCGACGTCCTGGAGGCCGCTGGTGACCTGCGCTACCGCGACTTCCTCACCGTCGCCCTCGTGGTGCCCGAAAGTGCCGGGTTCCCCGACAACTGGATCTACATCCACTCTCCGGCCGTGATCGTCGGGCGGATCCAGAACTTCGGTTCCTGGTCGCCGTTCATGGTGAAGGAGGGCCGGACCTGTCTCGGCCTCGAGTACTTCGTCTTCGAGGGCGACGACCTGTGGAACTCGGCCGACGAGGACCTCGTCGCGCTGGCCACGCGGGAATTGGAGACCATCGGTCTCATCGAACCCGGGAAGGTCGAGGCCGGCTACGTCGTGCGGGTGCCGAAGGCCTACCCGTTCTACGACGAGCGCTACAAGGCCAACGTGCAGCGCATGCGCGAATGGCTCGACGACGTCACTCCCAACGTGCATCCCGTCGGACGCAACGGCATGCATCGGTACAACAATCAGGACCACTCCATGTACACGGCGATGCTCACCGTGGAGAACATCGTGGGAGGTACCACCTACGACGTGTGGGAGGTCAACGTCGAGGAGGAGTACCACGAGGAGAAGTCGCCCGGCTCGGCGACCAGTGGGACTGGACGAGATGCGCCGGTGATCCCCCGCGACGCATTCGATCCCGAGCATCCCGTCCACACCCCGCCCTCCTGAACCGCTCGTGACCGTCCCCTCCATCGACGGCATCGCCGAACTGGCGGCCGAGGCCGGCATCTCCCGGGTGCACGTGCTCGCCTGGCGCGATCTCGTCGACATCGAGGCCGGTGGTTCCGAGTTGCATGCGGCCCACGTGTTGTCGGCGTGGGCCGAGGCCGGACTCGACGTGACCATGCGCACCTCCTACGCGCAGGGTCATCCCTACACCGGGAGCCGGGACGGGTACCGCCTCGTGCGCAAGCACGGGCGCTTCATGGTCTTCCCCACGACCGTCCTGTCCGAGATCATCGGCAGCCAGGGCCCCCGCGATGCGGTGGTCGAGATCTGGAACGGCGTGCCCTTCCTCACCCCGTTGTGGGCCGGTCATCCACGATCGGCGTGGATCCATCACGTGCATCGGGACATGTGGGAGATGGTGCTGGAACCGGGACTGGCCCGGGCCGGGAAGTTCTTCGAACACCGCCTGGCGCCCCCGCTCTATCGGCGCACCCCGATCGTCACCCTCTCGGAATCGTCTCGCCACGAGATCATCGAGTACCTCGGGCTCCCGGCCGCCAACGTCCGGGTCGTGCCCCCCGGGATCGATCCGCGGTTCTCCCCCGCCGGTGAGCGATCGCTCGAACCACTGGTCGTCGCCGTCGGTCGGCTGATGCCCTCCAAGCGCTTCGGCGATCTCATCGATGCCATGGTGGAGGTGCGCCGTCGGGTGCCCGACGCCCGCCTGGTGATCGTCGGCGAGGGCTACGAGCGCCCCGAACTCGAGCAACACATCGCCCACCAGGACGCTCGATCGTGGGTGCGGCTGGCCGGACGCGTCTCCGACGAGGAACTGCTCGACCTCTACCGGCGAGCGTGGCTGGTGGCCAGCGCCTCGGTGGCCGAGGGATGGGGCATGACGCTGACCGAGGCCGCCGCCTGCGGGACACCGGCAGTGGCCACCGACATCGCCGGACACCGCGATTCGGTGGCACCGGGTCTCTCCGGTCTGCTGGCTCCGGACCTGCGCACGCTGGCCTCGTCGATCGCCGACGTGCTGGACGATCCGGACCTGCGCCACCGACTGTCCGAGGGCGCGCTCGTCCATGCGGCGACGTTCGCCTGGTCGGCGACGGCTCACGGCACCTTCGTTCCCCTCGCCGCCGATGCGAGGCGTCGCCAGCGGCGCCGGCCCCGGGCATGACCGCACGGCCCGTCGTCCTCGTCCCCGGATTCGCCACCTCCGCAGCGCGCACCTGGGGAGACAACGGCTGGCTCGACCTGCTGCGCGACATCGGTCGCACCCCGGTTCCGCTCGACGTGCTCGGGTCCGGCTCGGCGCCCAAGCCCCATGAGCCCGCGGCCTACGCGGAGTTCGAGGAGGAGCTCCTGTCGCGCTTCCCGGACGGACCCGTCGACGCCATCGGGTTCTCCAACGGCGCGCGCACGCTGCTGGTACTGGCCGCCACGCACCCGGAACGGTTCGGATCACTGATCGTGGCCGGGGTGGGACGGAACCTGTTCGAGTCGGACGCCACCTCCGAGCGGATCGCCGCAGCGATCGACGGAACGGGTGACACCGACGACCCGACCGTCCGGTACTTCGTGCAACTGGCCGAAGCCCCCGATCAGGATCCGCAGGCGTTGGCCGCCTTCATGCGCCGCGAGCGCGGCTTCCACCTGACCCCGGACTCGTTGTCGGCGATCACGTGTCCCGTGCTCGTCGTGCTCGGCGATCGTGACTTCGTCGGACCGGCCGATCCACTCGTCGACGCGCTGCCCGACGCCCGACTGGTGACGCTTCGCAACGTCGACCACTTCGCCACACCGAAGGACTTCGGGTTCATCGATGCGGCGCTCGAGTTCCTCGGAGCCCTCGAGCCCTGATGGAGCCGTTCGTGCTCGGCGTCGATCTCGACGGCGTGTGCGCCGATCACACCGCAGCGTTCCGCGCCGTGGTGGCCGCCGAACTGGACATCGATCCGTCGTCACTCAGCGAGCAACGCACGTGGGACTTCACCGAATGGGGCATCGATCGGGCGGAGTTCGACCGGTTGCACCGTCTCGCCGTCATCGAGCACCGCATGTTCCGGTCGATGCCGCCGATCCCGGGTGCGGCCGAGACCCTGTGGCGACTGTCCGACGCCGGTGTGTGGATCCGGCTCATCACCCACCGCCTCATCACCAACTGGGGCCATGCCATCGCCGTGGCCGACACCGTGGCCTGGCTCGACGATGCCGAGATCCCCTATCGGGACCTCTGCTTCCTCGGGACCAAGCCCCAGGTGGAGGCCGACGTCTACGTCGACGACGCCCCGCACAACATCATCGCCCTGCGCGCCTCGGGCTCCGAGGCCATCGTGTTCTCGCAGCCCTACAACACGGACCTGGCCGGTCCTCGCGCTGCAGGTTGGACCGAGGTCGAGGAGTTCGTCCTCGACGCCATGACGAGAAGGGGTCGCGTCGTGCAGCCGCCGATGCGCATGAGCGGCACCGGTGGATTGCCCCGATCGGGGGACCTCCGATCCCCCGACGACGTCCACCCGACGACGATCGACCGCGAGTAGGTTGACCGAACCGGGGCAGTGCCTCGCGGGGAGAGTCCGAGGCGTGTCCTCACGAGACGACAGGAGTGACGATGAGCGATCAATCGCAGGGGCCCGGCTGGTGGCAGGCCTCCGACGGGAAGTGGTATCCACCGGAACAGGCGCCGGGCGCGGCCCAGCCCGCCAATGGCGCTCGACTCGACCTCGGTGAGGCCCTGTCGTACGGCTGGTCGAAGTTCGTCGAGAACCTGTCGACGATGATCGTCATCGTCATCATCTTCTTCGGCGTCCAGTTGGTGTACAGCGTCGTGGCCCAGGCCATCAGGCCGTCGAGCGTCTTCGGGGCCCTGTTCATCGGCGGTCTCGTGATCGCCATCGGGGTGTTCCTCGGGTTCCTCGTGGAGGCCGGCATCATCCGGGCCGCGTTGGCCATCGTCCGCGGTCAGAAGCCCGAGCCCTCGATGATGTTCTCGACGCAGCGACTGGCTCCGTTCGCCATCGGCGCCATCATCGTCGCCCTCCTCTCGTTCGTGGGCTTCCTCGCCTGCTGCATCGGGTACCTGCTCGTGCGGCTGTTCCTGCTGTTCTGGGGGTTCTTCGTCCTCGACCCGGATGCACCCAAGGAACCCGCCGACGCCATCAAGGGTTCGTTCGATCTGGTGAGCAAGAACATGGGCGACGTGCTCGTCTTCGCCATCGTGATCGTCCTCATCAATCTGGTGACCTGTGGACTGGCCATCGGCTTCACCGAGATCTCGGTCGGCTACGCCTACCGGAAGTTGAACGGACAGTCGATCGCACCCTGAGCGACCGACCTCGTCGACCGCAGTGCGGAAGGGCCCCGCGAGAGCGGGGCCCTTCCGCGTACTCGAAGGATGTCGCCGGACTCAGCGCAGGGGTGCCGAGCGGGGATGCACGGGCGACGGGAGCAGCGTGTCTCCCATCAGCGACCGATCGATGGCCGCCGCGGCCGATCGACCCTCGGCGATGGCCCACACGATGAGGCTCTGACCCCGACCCATGTCGCCGGCCACGAACACGCCATCGACACCGGTCGACCAGTCGTCGTCGCGGGCCACGTTCCCCCGGTCGTCGAGTTCGACGCCGAGCTGCTCGAGGATCCCACCGGGCTGTGGTCCGACGAAGCCCATGGCCAGGAAGACCAGGTCGCACTCGAGCTCGAACTCCGAACCCTCGACGGCGACGAACGAGGGTCGACCGTCCACCTGCTCCTGCCGCACCTCCACCGCCCGCAGCCCTCGAAGGCGACCCTGCTCGTCACCGAGGAACTCGACCGTGTTGACGGCGTACACCCGCTCGCCACCCTCCTCGTGGGCCGAGGACGTGCGATAGACGATCGGCCACGTGGGCCACGGGTTCGACGCCGGTCGTTCCTCGGGCGGTCGATCCATGATCTCGAACTGGTGCACCGACCTCGCCCCCTGCCGATGGGCGGTGCCGAGGCAGTCGGCGCCGGTGTCGCCGCCGCCGATGATGACGACCCGCTTTCCCCGGGCATCGATCGGGTGACGATCGAGACGTCCGAGTGCATAGCGGTTGGCGTCGGGGAGGTACTCCATCGCCTGATGGATCCCGACGTACTGGCGCCCCGGGATCGGCAGGTCCCGCCAGGCCGTGGCTCCGCCGGCGAGCAGGATGGAATCGAACTCGGCCCGCAGTTGGGCTCCGGTGACGTCGGTGCCGACATCGACCCCGCAGCGGAACTCGACTCCCTCGGCCTCCATCTGGGCCAGACGCTGTTCGAGATGGCGCTTCTCCATCTTGAACTCGGGGATGCCGAAGCGGAGCAGCCCTCCCGGCTCGTCGGCCCGTTCGAACACGACCACGTCGTGGCCGGCCCGGGCCAGCTGCTGGGCCGCGGCCAGACCGGCCGGACCGGAGCCCACCACGGCGACGCGCCGACCGGTGCGCTCCGCGGCGAACTGCGGGGTGATCCACCCCTCCGACCACGCTCGGTCGACGATCTCCACCTCGATCTGCTTGATGGTGACCGGATCCCGGTTGATCCCCACCACGCATGCCGTCTCGCACGGGGCCGGGCAGAGACGGCCGGTGAACTCGGGGAAGTTGTTGGTGGCGTGCAGTCGGTCGATGGCATCGCGCCAGCGGTCCCGGAAGACGAGGTCGTTCCAGTCGGGGATGAGATTGCCCAGCGGACAGCCGTTGTTGCAGAACGGGATGCCGCAATCCATGCAGCGCCCGGCCTGGTCGCGCACCTTCTGGATGGGGAAGTCCTCGTAGACCTCCCTCCAGTCCTTCAGGCGCACCTCGACCTCCCGACGCGACGGGAGCTCCCGCGGCGTGGTCATGAATCCGGTGGGATCACCCATGTCGTTCCTCCCTCACCTGCGCGCCGCGGCCATGACGGCCTCGACCGGATCGAGACCGTCGGCCAGAGCTCGTCGCTCGGCCTCCAGCACCCGCTTGAAGTCCTTGGGCATGACCTTGACGAACCCGGCACCGGCCACATCGGCGAGAACCCGGCCGGCGACGGTCGAACCGGTCTCCCGCTGATGTCGCTCGAGACGATCGCGGAGCCATTCGAAGTCGGACTCGTCAGGGCTCTCGAGGTCGATCATCTCCGGGTTGACCCGGGACGGGAACGTCCCGTCGGGATCGAGGACGTAGGCGATACCGCCTGACATACCCGCGCCGAAGTTGCGTCCCGTCGGACCGAGCACCACCACCCGTCCCCCGGTCATGTACTCGCAACCGTGGTCGCCGACACCCTCCACGACGGCGACGGCACCGCTGTTGCGCACACAGAAGCGCTCGCCCACGACACCACGGAGGAACATCTCACCGGAGGTGGCGCCGTAGAGCACGACGTTGCCGGCGATGACGTTCTCCTCGGGCACGAAGGTGGCGACCGACGGGGGACGCACGACGACACGACCGCCCGAGAGGCCCTTGCCGGTGTAATCGTTGGCGTCGCCCTCCAGTCGCAGGGTGATCCCTCGAGGGAGGAAGGCGCCGAAACTCTGACCGGCGGAGCCCTCGAAGCGGATGACGATCGTGTCGTCGGGCAGACCCTCTCCACCGAACCGACGTGTCACCTCGGCGCCGAGCATCGTGCCGACGGTCCGGTTGACGTTGCGAATGGGTGAGGCGATCTCGACATGCTCGCGACGTTCGAGCTCAGATCGGGCCTGACGGATGAGCTCGTTGTCGAGAGCGGCGTCGAGACCGTGATCCTGGGACGCGGTGTTCCGACGCGGTGTGTCGACCGGGATCTCGGGGACATGGAGTATCGGCGAGAGGTCGAGTCCGGAGGCCTTCCAGTGGTCGACGGCCGCGCGGGCGTCGATCACCTCGGCGTGCCCGACGGCCTCGGCTATCGAACGGAATCCGAGGGAGGCCAGCAGTTCGCGGACCTCCTCGGCGATGTACTCGAAGAAGGTCACCACGAACTCGGGGCGGCCGGAGAACCGGGCCCGCAACTCGGGATTCTGGGTGGCCACCCCGACCGGACAGGTGTCGAGATGACAGACGCGCATCATGATGCAGCCCGACACCACCAGTGGCGCGGTGGCGAAACCGAACTCCTCGGCGCCGAGCAGCGCGGCGATCACCACATCGCGTCCGGTCTTGAGTTGACCGTCGCACTGCACGACGATGCGCGAGCGGAGGTCGTTGAGCAGGAGCGTCTGTTGGGTCTCGGCCAGTCCGAGTTCCCATGGCGCGCCCGCATGCTTGAGCGAGGTCAGCGGTGATGCGCCCGTTCCTCCGTCGTGGCCGGAGATGAGCACCACGTCGGCGTGGGCCTTGGACACTCCTGCGGCCACCGTGCCGACCCCGACCTCGGCCACCAACTTCACGTGGATCCGCGCCCGGTCGTTCGCGTTCTTCAGATCATGGATCAACTGGGCCAGATCCTCGATCGAGTAGATGTCGTGATGCGGGGGAGGCGAGATCAGTCCGACACCGGGCGTCGAGTGCCGAGTCCTCGCCACCCACGGGTAGACCTTGTGACCGGGCAATTGGCCGCCCTCGCCGGGCTTGGCTCCCTGCGCCATCTTGATCTGGATGTCGTCGGCGTTGACCAGGTACTCACTGGTCACGCCGAAACGTCCCGACGCCACCTGCTTGATGGCCGAACGCTTCGAGTCGCCGTTGGGCAGGGGCATGAAGCGCTCGGGGTCCTCGCCCCCCTCACCGGTGTTCGACTTGGCCCCGATCCGGTTCATCGCCACGGCCAGCGTCTCGTGCGCCTCGGCCGAGATGGACCCGTAGGACATGGCGCCGGTGGAGAAGCGCTTCACGATCTCACTGACCGGCTCCACCTCCTCGATCGGAACCGGCGGACGCTCCCCGACCTTGAGTTCGAAGAGTCCGCGCAACGTGGCCAGATGACGCGACTGGTCGTCGACCAGTCGCGTGTACTCCTTGAAGATGTCGTAGCGAGCGCTGCGCGTCGAGTGCTGGAGCTTGTAGACCGTCTCGGGGTTGAAGAGGTGGTACTCACCTTCCCGACGCCACTGGTACTCGCCACCCATCTCGAGCAGACGGTGGGCGCGCTCGGTGGGGTTCGGCGGATAGGCGAGGCGGTGCCGGGCCGCCACCTCGGCGGCGATCTCGTCGAGACCGATGCCACCGAGACGGCTGACCGTGCCCGTGAAGAACTCGTCGACGAGTTCCTGACCCAGTCCCACCGCCTCGAAGATCTGCGCGCCCGTGTAGGACGCCACGGTGGAGATGCCCATCTTGGACATGACCTTGAGCACGCCCTTGGTGGACGCCTTGATGTACTGCGACACGGCCTTCGCCGGATCGTGGAACGTCGAACGGTGCTCGGCGATGCGATCCTCGATGGTCTCGAAGGCGAGATACGGGTTGATCGCTCCGGCGCCGTACCCGAGCAGGAGACACATGTGATGCACCTCGCGGGCGTCGCCGCACTCGACCACGAGCCCGACACGCGTGCGCGTCTTCTCCCGGATCAGGTGGTGGTGGACCGCTCCGGTCGACAACAACGACGGGATGGGCGCCATCTCGGCATCGGAGCCCCGATCGGAGAGGACCAGCATGGTGGCACCGGAGGCGATCGCCTCGGAGGCCTGCCGCCGCACGTGGTCGAGGGCCTTGCGCAGACCCTCGCCTCCAGCAGCCACGGGATAGAGACAGGGGATGACGACGGTGCGGAAGTCGGAAGTCGTGTCGTAGTCGGCGATGTGCACGATGCGACGGAGGTCATCGTTGTCGATGATGGGACTGTCGATCGTCAGCTGTCGGCACGAGCCCGGCTGGGGATTCAGCAGATTCGACTCCGGTCCGAGCACGACGCGGACTGCGGTCACCAATTCCTCGCGGATGGCATCGAGCGGCGGGTTCGTCACCTGGGCGAACAACTGCGAGAAGTAGTCGAACAGGAGTCGCGACCGCGTCGACAGCACGGCGATCGGTGTGTCGGTGCCCATGGAGCCGAGCGGTTCCTGACCGGTGTCGGCCATCGGATCGAGGATCAGCTTCATCTCCTCGCGGGTGTACCCGAACACCTGCTGACGCTTCACCACCGAGTCGTGCGCCATGAGCGTGTGGGGGCGGACGGCGAGCGAGTCGAGCGCGACCTGTTCGCGCTCCAGCCACTCACCGTAGGGATGCTGGTCGGCGAGGTGTCCCTTGATCTCGTCGTCACCGATGATCCGGCCCTGCGCGGTGTCCACCAGGAACATCCGACCGGGTTGGAGCCGACCCTTGCGCACCACCCGGGCAGGATCGATGTCGATGACACCCACCTCGGACGCCATGACCACGAGGTCGTCGGCCGTCACCCAGAAGCGGGACGGTCGGAGCCCGTTCCGATCGAGCACGGCACCGATGACGGTTCCGTCGGTGAAGGCGATGGAGGCCGGGCCGTCCCATGGCTCCATGAGTGACGCGTGGAACCGGTAGAAGTCGCGCTTCGCCTTCGGCATCGACGGTTGCCGTTCCCACGCCTCGGGGATCATCATGAGCACGGCATGGGGCAGCTCGTACCCACCCAGGTGCAGCAGTTCGAGCACCTCGTCGAACGTGGCCGAATCGGACGCTCCCGGGGTGCAGATCGGGAAGATCCGGTCGAGATCGCCCTTCAGCAGGTCACTGTGCAGGAGCGCCTCACGGGCCCGCATCCAGTTGCGGTTGCCCTGGACGGTGTTGATCTCGCCGTTGTGGGCGATGAAGCGGAACGGATGGGCCAATGGCCACGACGGGAAGGTGTTGGTCGAGAAGCGCGAATGCACGAGTGCCATCGCCGACTCGACTCGCTCATCGGCGAGATCGGGGAAGAACCCGGGCAGTTGCATGGTCGTCAACATGCCCTTGTAGATGAACGTGCGACTCGACAGCGACGGGAAGTACACCCCTCCCTCGCCCACCGGTCCCAGTTCGTGCTCCACCCGCTTGCGGGCGATGTAGACGCGCCGATCGAGACCGAGTCCATGGAGACCCTCGGCGACCACGAAGATCTGATGGAAGGAGGGTTCGACGCTGCGAGCCTGCTGGCCGATCATCGAGTCGTCGATGGGGACGTCACGCCAGCCGATGACCTCGAGACCCTCCTCGGCGAACACCGACTCGATCGCGGTCCGGCTGGAGGAGGCCACGGAGGGATCGGCCGACAGGAAGGCGAGCCCTGTGGCGTAGTGGCCCTCGGGCGGGAGATCGAACGGGACCACCTCGCGCAGGAACCGATCCGGGACCTGCAGCAGGATCCCGGCCCCGTCACCGGTGTTCACCTCGGCCCCGGCGGCACCGCGGTGATCCATGTTGCAGAGCGCCCCCACACCGTGGGTCACGATGCGGTGACTCCGCTCGCCCTTCATGTGGACCACGAAACTCACGCCGCACGCGTCATGCTCGAAACGCGGGTCGTACAGGCCCTGGGCCGCGGGACGGCCCTCGGTGAACGTGGATCGGAAGGTCTCGGGGGTCGTCACGCGTCGTCCTGCTCTTCGGAACGGGCACCCCAGAGGGCGCCGGGTGAGTTCCGGGGATGACGCTGGCCCCGAATGGAGCCTGCATCGTACACCGCCGCCGGAGCCTCTCCCACTCGTCACCACGGGGACGCCCGGTAGGGTCACGACGTGGACACCCTCGCCGCTCGTGCCCATCTCGACGATCTGGCCCGGTACCTCGTTGCGGCGCCCTCACCCTTCCACGCCGTGGCCGAGTCGGCCCGTCGTCTGGAGGATGCAGGGTTCGTGCGCCTGGATGAGGGTGAGCGGTGGGTCGATCCGCTCGGACGCCGCTACACGGTGCGGGGTGGCGCGTTGGTGGCGTGGGACGCCTCCGCGTTCGATCCCACTGCCGGGATGCGCATCGTGGGGGCCCACACCGACTCCCCCAATCTCCGCCTCCGGCCCCGCCCGGATCGACATTCGGTCGGATTCGCCCAGCTGGGGGTGGAGGTCTACGGCAGTCCGCTGCTCAATTCGTGGCTCGATCGCGATCTCGGCCTCTCGGGGCGGGTGGCCCGACGCGGGTCGGACGGCCCGGTGCTCGTCGATGTCCTCTTCGACGAACCACTGCTGCGCATCCCTCAGTTGGCCATCCACCTCGATCGGACGATCGGCGCGGAGGGCCTGCGGCTCGATCCCCAGCGACACATCGTTCCCGTGTGGTCGACCGGCGACGCTCCCGACTTCCGACACTGGCTGGCCGCACGACTCGGCGTCGGTGCCGACGAGATCCTGTCCTGGGACCTGATGACCCACGACCTCACGCCCCCGGCCGTCCTCGGTGTGGACGGATCGATGTTCGCCGCCGGTCGTCTGGACAACCTCCTGTCCTGTCACGCCGCCGTCACCGCACTGGCCGACGGCGAACACGACGGTTCGACCCTGCCGATGATCGCCCTGTTCGACCACGAGGAGGTGGGCAGTGTCACCGCCTCGGGCGCGGCGGGCGAGGTGCTCACCGGCACCATCGAGCGCCTGCTGCACGCGGCCGGACTCGATGTCGAGGCCCGTCGGGTCTCGATGGCCCGGTCGGTGTGTCTGTCGGCCGACGGTGCCCATGCCACCCACCCGAACTGGCCCGAACGACACGAACCCGACCACATGGTCCTGCTCGACGGCGGGCCCGTTCTGAAGTCGAACGCCATGGCCCGCTACGCCACCGATGCCCGCGGAGCGGCGCTGGTGGATGAACTGGCCGCCCGGCTCGCGATCGATCTCCAGCACTTCGTCTCCCGCAACGACATGCCGTGCGGTTCGACCATCGGACCCGTCACGGCGACGCGCTCGGGGATCACCACCGTCGATGTCGGAGTGGCGCAGTTGTCGATGCACTCGGCCCGCGAGTTGACCGGGGTGCTCGACCCCTACCGCTTCCGGTTGCTGCTCGGGGCGTTCCTGCGCGACGACACCGCAGTGCGATGACCCCGGACGAGGCCCGATCGGTCCTCGGACTCGACCGCACGGCCAGTGTCGCCGACGCGGTGGCCTCACATCGGCGCCTGCAGTTGCGCCATCATCCGGACCGGACCGACGATCCGGATGCGACCGCCCTCTCGGCCCGACTCAACCGGGCGTTGGCCGTCCTCCGGGCCGAGGCTCAGGGGCCCCCGCCGGTGATGGCCGAGCGATCCCCGGCCCCGGTCACCACCGACATGGAGTCGATCGCGGACACCGAGCCGGTCGACGTGCGCATCGAGAGCGGCTCGGTGTTCGTGGCCGCCCCCGCCGACGAGACGTTCCTGCGCCTGCTGGAGGCGGCATCGGTCCTGGGCGACGTGGGCCATCTCGACCTGCGACTCGGGTTGCTCGAGCTGTTGGTCCGCCCCGAAGGGGGTCCCACCTGCTCGGTGTTGTTCACCCTCCAGGGCCGGGCGCTGGGCACCGAGGTGTTCGCCGAGATGGAATCGATCGAAGCGGCGCCGACGCCGCCGCTGGAACCGGTGCTGCGGGCCCTGGCCGATGCCGTCGCCACCGGGACTCCGCCGCCCGGATTCCCCACCTGAGTGGGCGACCGTCGCGGTCGGGCGGCCAGGGTGTCAGGCCGCCAGGGCCGCGATCACGACCTGGGCGCCCGGCCCGAGGTCGAGCACATCGGCACCACCCGCGGTGCGTCGGGGCACGACAGGCAGAGCCACCGGCTCGGGATCGACATCGCGCATCGACCACGCGAAGCCGACGGCGTCGAGATACCCGAGGGACGAGTCGTGCACGAGTCCGGCACCGAGCGCCCCGGGGAGACCGAACAGCACGAACGGATTGCGCACCGACGTCGCCTTGCGCAACAGCGCGTCGGCGAAGGCTCGCTGACGGATCGTGCGACCGATGTCGGCCGTCGGATCCATCCGCCACGCGCCGGCGATCCCCTCCTCGTAGTAACGGGAGCGCACGTAGGCGAGGGCCTGCACACCGTCGAGTCGCACCGGCCCGACGGCGTCGACGCCCAATCCCGAATGGATGTCGCGTGCCGGATGGGCGAACTCGATGGTGATGCCGCCGAGGGTGTCGACGAGCTTCCCGAACGACACGAAGTCGATCTGGAGGTAGTGGTCGACGGGGATCCCGAGATCGGTGACCGCCCGGACGAGGTTGGCCGGGCCCTTGGCGAAGGTGGAGTTGATCCGTCCCTTCTGACCGGTGGCGGGATCGGTGACCCACAGGTCCCGGGGCACCGAGGTGATGGTCGAGCCCGCGTCCTCGACGTGGAGCACGAGGATGGTGTCGGTCCGCGCACCCGAGACCTCGCCCGAGAGGAAGGCAGCGGCATTGGGGTCGGACGCCTCCACCCCCTCGCGACTGTCCGTGCCCACGATCAGGTAGTTGGTGCCGGCGCGACCGTCGCGCCCGCTCAGCGCCGACGACACGTCCACCGTTCGCAGCGCCGTCCACCGCCACCAGCCCACGGCGAACGACGCCGTGGGCACCACCACGGCCACGACGCCGATGACGAGGGCGACGGTGCGCAGCCGAGGCCGCCGTCGTCGACCCGACGTCTTCGTCGATGCGCCCCCGGTCACCGGCGCGCTGTCGACCGCCACCGGTCCGCCCGACCGCCCGAGGACGCGCCGGCCCGTCGACGTGGTCCCGCCGGCGACCGGTCGATCGGACCGACCGATGACCCGACGACCCTTCGACCGGTCTCCGTCGTTCACGTCGGGGGTGGGCCGCCGACGGGGTGCTCGACCTCCATGGCTCCGATCGTACGGCCGACCCTGCTCGCTAGTGTCGTCACCGTGAGTGACGTGACCGTGGTCGGTGCCGGTCTGGCCGGTCTGGCCTGCGCCCGGATCCTGGCGGCCGCCGGCGTGTCGGTCACCGTCCTGGAATCCTCCGACGGCGTGGGCGGCCGGGTGCGCTCCGATCTTGTCGACGGATGGACGCTCGACCGCGGCTTCCAGATCCTCCTCACGGCCTACCCGGAACTGTCGCGCTGGTACGACCTCGACGCCCTCGATCTGCGGGCCTTCACCCCGGGCGCCACCATCTGGTGCGGGGACCGGTTCCGCTCCATAGGTGATCCCCGGCGTTCACCGCGGGACCTCCCGGCCACTGCGTTCGGCCCCATCGGCACTCCGCTCGACCGCCTTCGTCTGCTCCGCCTGCTGGTGTCGGTGCGCCGGGGCGCAGCCAGTGATCTCCTGCGGCGACCCGACCGGAGCACGGCCGCCGAGCTCCGGGCCCGAGGGTTCTCGGACCGGTTCGTCGAACGATTCCTCCAGCCCCTGTTCAGCGGCATCCAACTGGACCCCGATCTCGAGGTGTCGTCCCGTCGCTTCGAGATGATCCTGCGCATGCTGGCCGTGGGAGAGAGCGGAGTTCCCGCCGCCGGGATGGGCATCCTGTCGGCCCTCCTCGCCGGTGGCCTGGCCGACGGAGTCGTGCGACTCGAGACCCCCGTCGTCACCGTCGACGGCACCGCGGTGCACTGTGCCTCGGGCGACCGGGTGACGGCCGATGCCGTCGTCGTCGCCACCGACGGACCGACCGCGTCCCGACTGGTGGGCACCCCCGATCCGGGCTCGCGGCCGGTGGCGGCGGTGTGGTTCGACACGTCGAACGCTCCACTCGAGGACCGCCGGATCCTCCTCGACGGTGCCCGGTCCGGTCCGGTGGCCAACCTCGCC
>VERC01000024.1 GCA_018882825.1 Acidimicrobiia bacterium
CGACTCGACCCAGCCCTCCACCAAGGACGCCGCGGCGGCGATGGCCAAGACCCTGCCGGCCGCCGGCGCCCGCATCACCACCACCGTCGAGATCACGCCGGGCGGCACCAGCTACGCCGATGCGGTGGCCTCGGCGCTGGCCACCGATCCTCAGCTGGTCTACGTCGTCGCCTATTACCCGGAGGCCGGTCTGGTGGCCAAGGCCATGGCCGCTTCCGGCACGGCGGCGAAGTGCCTGGCCGACTTCGGCGCCTACGACAACGGGTTCGTCACCGCGGCGGGCACGACGGCCGCGAAGACCTGCCCAGTCGTGGGCGTGCCGGCGCCGGACGACTTCCCGAGTGCGGCCGAGCGGGTGACTGCCTTCAACAAGAAGTTCGGCACCGGTCCGGGTGTGTGGTCGCCCTACGCCTACGACTCGGTGATGGTGCTGGCCGACGCCATCGGGCGTGCCGGATCGACGGCGGCTGCGGACGTGAACGCCGCGCTCGCCTCCACCAAGGGGTGGTCGGGTTGGACGGGCACCGTGAGCTTCGCAAGCCCGTCGGGCAACCGTGTGCCGGCACCGGTGACGGTCAACGTCGCCGACAATGCCGGCATGTTGCACGTCGACGCCTCATGGGTGGCGGCCGTCGGGTTCGTGTACTGATGCAGGCCTCCATCCGGCACTGTGGGAGGCGGAGATGACCGTCGATCCGATGCTCGACTCCCTGCAGCGTCGGATGGCGGCCATGCACTCGCTCTACTACCAGGCCGTCTCCACCATGGACCTGGAGCACGTCAACCACTTCGAGCGCGAAGGTGTGCTGCCCATCGCCTTCTCGTTGTTCCACTTCACCAACATGGAGGACGCGTCGTTCTTCCTGACCACCGGCGTGCATCCGATCTGGAACGCCGAGTGGCAGGAACGGGTGCAGATGGCCATCGACGATCACGGCAAGCACCGCACCGTGGACGAGATGATCCATCAGCGCATCGGTGACTACGAGGCGTTCAAGGAGTACCAGCGCGCCGTGTTCGACCGCACCGAGGCGCATCTGGCCACGATGGACCCGTCCGACTTCGCCCGGGTGCTCATCGAGCGTCCGTTCCCTCCGCTGGTGGCCTCGACCTACAGCGCCCGGGTTGCCGGCCCGCAGGGCATCACCGTGCTCGAGGGTTTCGAGTGCTGGATCTACCAGCACGGTCTGCGACACATGGGCGAGATCGAGTTGGCCCGTGGGCTCGTCGGACTCGGGGGAATGACCAGTTGACGATGCGGGCCTGGCAGGTGCGACGACACGGTCGGCCGGACGAGGTGCTGGAGTGGTCCGAGCGCGAGATGCCGTCACCCGGTCCCGGCCGACTCCGAGTGCGCGTGGTCTCGGCCGCCATCGGTCTGCCTGACGCGTTCATGTGCGCCGGCTCCTATGCGTTCTCGCCGAGGCTCCCCTTCGTCCCCGGGCAGGAGGTGTGCGGCGTCGTCGAGGCGGTCGGCGAGGGCACGACCGTTCCGGTGGGGGCCCGCGTGATGGGCGTGACCGACTTCTTCGACGGTCACGGTGGACTGGCCGAGTACTGCCTCATGGGTGAGACCTCGTCGTTCGTGGCGCCCGACGGACTCGACGACGATCGGGCCGCCTGTTTCCGCATCGGGTACTCCACGGCGTGGATCGGGCTGGTGCGCCGCGGAGCGGTGCAGCCGGGCGAGACGGTGTTGGTGCTCGGCGCGGCCGGTGGGTCGGGCGCAGCGGCGATCGAGGTGGCCCGGGCGTTGGGCGCTCGGGTCATCGCCGTCGTCTCCGACGCAGCCAGGGCGGAGTTCGTCACCCGACTCGGTGCCGAGCGCGTGATCGACCGCACCGCCGGGTCACTGGTCGATGCCGTGCGCGAGGCGACCGACGGGGGCGGTGTCGACGTCGTGTTCGACCCGGTCGGCGGCGCCCTCGCCTCCGAGGCGATGCGCACGCTCGTCTCCGGCGGCCGTTTCCTGGCCGTGGGCTTCGCCAGCGGGGCGTGGGCCCGACCCGAGACGGCCGAAATGGTGCGGGCCAACTGGTCGTTCATCGGGGTGTATGCCGGTGCCGTCGGTCGGGCCGACAACGAGATCGACCAGGCGCGGCTGCTCGACCTCGTGGACGAAGGAAGGCTCCGACCCTCGTGCACCGTGGTCGGTGTGTCCGAAGTGCCGGCCGTCGTCCAACAGGTCGCCGATGGTCGGATGATCGGCAAGGTCGTGGTCAGGATGGGGGAACAGGGATGAATCGACTGCAGGATCGGGTGGCGTTGGTGTCCGGCGGGGCGCGGGGGATCGGCGAGGCCATCGTGCGCGCCTTCCACGCCGAGGGGGCCAAGGTGATGATCGGCGATCTGCGCGTCGAGCAGGCGAACGCGTTGGTCGACGAGCTCGGGGACCGTGTACGGGCGGTGCGGCTCGACGTCACCGACGAGGGGTCGTGGGCCGAGGTGGTCGGTGCGACGGTGGTCGACTTCGGTTCACTCGACGTCCTGGTCAACAACGCCGGCGTGGCCGAGGGAGGACCGATCGCCGAGACGACCCTCGACGGATGGCAGCGAGTGATCGACGTGAACCAGACCGGTGTGTTCCTCGGCCTGCGTGCCGCCATCGCACCCATGACCGACTCGGGTGGGGGATCGATCATCAACATCTCGTCGATGGACGGGTTGGTGGCCGCGCCGCGGATCATCGCTTACGTGGCCAGCAAGTGGGCCGTGCGAGGCATGACGAAGGTGGCGGCCATGGAACTGGCCCCGCACGGGATCCGGGTCAACTCCATCCACCCCGGACACATCCTCACCGAGCTGGGATCGTCCGACCGGGTGCCGCAGGCGATCCTCGACGAGATGATCACCGCCCACGTGGCCCGTTTCGCTCCGATGCAACGTCCGGGCACCACCGCCGAGATCGCGTCACTGGCGCTGTTCCTCGCCTCCGACGAGAGTTCGTACTCCACCGGTTCGGAATTCGTGGCCGATGGTGGCTTCACCGCCGGCTATCCGGCGCCGGGTTCGCCCGACCCGTTCTGATCGTCGTCGCTCAGGCGACGGTCACCCGTCGGTCGATGAAGTCGTCGATGGCGTGGGCCACGGTCTGGGGCGCGTCGATCTGCACGAAGTGCCCGGCGTCGGCGATGTGCAGCGTCTCCACATCGGGGAACGTCGTGGCCACCCGAGGGTCGAGATCGCCGACGTGCAGCCACAACACCGGCACACCGATGTCCGAGCCGATGGCGATGGTGTCGACGCCGATGCCGAGGATCTCGGCGGCGCGCACGTGCGGCGGGACCATCGCAGCGGCATCGAGGGCCCGACGGGCGGCCGGGCGCTCAGGCTCGGCGAAGAAGCCGCGGTACATGGCGGCGAAGGCCTCGTCGCCACCGGCGGTGCCGATCGACGCGGCCAGTCCCTCGAGTGGTGAGGGTCGCCCGTCGGCGCCCCGCAACGGTCCGTCGCGCAGCATGGTGTCGACCAGCACGAGGGCGAGGACGCGCTCGGGGTGACGACGGGTGAACTCCATGGCGCCCGGGGCGCCACCGGCATGGGCGACGAGCACGACCGCTCCGACGGCCAACGAATCGAGGACACACCCGAGGTCCTCGGCATGACCATCGGTCGAATAGCCGTCGTCGGGGGCGTCGGACTCGCCATGCCCGCGACGGTCGACCGCGATCACCCGACGGCCGGGACCGAGGGCCTCGACCATGTCGTCCCACGCTCGACGGTCCGAGCACCAGCCGTGGACGAGAACGAGGGGCGTGCCCTCGCCCGCGTCGTCGACCGCGAGTCGTGTGCCGTCGACGGCGGTGACGATCACCGGAGGTCGATGACGGCCCTACCGAGGTAGGCGCCGGCGGCCAGTTCCTCGAACACCGCGCCCGCCTCGTCGAGGGAGCCCGTGCGTCCGATGTGGCTGCGCACCACGCCGCGGGCGGCGAGGTCGACCAGTTCGCGCATCTCCTGCACGGTGCCCACCGCCGAGAACACGATCGTCGGGTCCTTGGAGAACATCTCGAACGGTCCGACCGAGAAGGCGCCCTGCTCGGTGGCCGGCAGACCCACGCCGACGAACAGTCCACGCTTGCGCAGCAGTTCGAAGCCCAGTCGATAGCCGGCGATGCTGGCGGCGAACACCAGCGAGGCGTGCGCGCCCCCGATGGCGGCTGCGGTGGCGGCGGCATCACCCGGCTCGACCGCCCACTCGGCGCCGAGGTCGCGGGCGAAGGCCAGGCGATCGGCGCCGACGTCGACGGCCAGCACGCGGTGGCCGAAGGCGGCGGCCAACTGGACGGCGTAGTGGCCGAGTCCACCGGCGGCACCCAGCACGGCCACCACCGAGCCCGGCCCGATGTCGTGGGTGGTCAACTTCCGCACCGCGGAATAGGCGGTGAGCCCCCCGCAGGCCAGCGGTGCTTCGAGGTCGTCGACCGCACCGGGCAGGACCACCAGCGCCGGTGCCCAGATCGTGTAGGTCTCGGCCATGGCCCCGAGCACCTGCTTGGCCCGGGAGCACAGTCGCGGGTGCCCGTCGACGCAGAACTCGCAGGAACCGCACCAGTACCCGCCGCCGGCACCACCGAGCCCGAGGATCACGCGATCGCCGACAGACACGAAGCGTTCGGCGCCCGGGCCGAGACGCTCGACGACCCCGATCGCCTCGTGGCCGATCGGACCCGATGGAGGGGCGAAGCTCCAGTCCTGCTTCACCAGATGAAGATCGGAGTGGCACACGCCGCAGGTGTGGATCCTCACCACCACCTCGTCGCGACCCGGCTCGGTGGTGTCGGTCTCGACGACGACCACGGCTCCACCTTCGGCGCGTGCTGCTCGCATGTTCCCTCCCGTTTCGCTCGTACAACCCTACGTCGATCGATGTCGCGCCACTCGGGTAGAACTGCCGCATGCGACCGACAGGGATCATCTTCGCCGCCCTCGACTGCGATGCCGAGCTCATCGAGGACTGGAACCGCTGGTACGACCTCGAACACACCCCACCCAACGTGCTGCTCGACGGAGTCATGTCGAGCAACCGCTACGTGTCTCCGCCTGGATGTCACGCGGCGCGAGTGGCCCACGACGACTCACCGTTCGCGCACGGACGGGCATCGTTCATCACCGTGTACACGTTGACGGGGGACCCGGACACGGCGTTCGACGGGATGAGCGGTCTGCGCGAACGGCTCATCGACGCGGGGCGCATGGCCTTCCCCGATGATCGCAAGGCGGTTCGACAGGGCGACGTGCTGGTCGGTGCCACGGCAGTGGCCGACCCTGCGACGCGGTGCGAGCCCGACGACGTCCCCTTCCTCGGGCACACCGGGGTCATCGTCACGCAGCGGACCGGGGACGAGTCGGCGGGAACGGCACGGGCCCGTTCGTTGACAGGTGAACCCGGTGTGCACGGGGTGTGGACGTTGGCGTCGAGGTTGCGCCCGGGCGTGACCATGGACATCGCCTTCGTCGAGGGTGATGTGGCGGAAATGGCCATCGACCTCCGCCGACGCGTGCCCTTCGCGGCGGGCACCGACGTGATCGTCGATGCGCCGTTCGAGCGGATCGTGCCCCTCCACTACCCGTGGGCCGAGGCCCTCCGGGCCTCCGACCTCCCGGCGACCGTGGGTTGATCGCTCGGGCCCGGCTCAGCCCAGTTGGTAGAGGGGATCGGCCCGGCGCAACATGATGTCGGCGCGCTGCTTGACCGATTCCTCGAACCGGCCCTCCTCCACCATCCAGAACCGGTTGGCGTAGAGACCGTCGACGACCTGGTCGGCCACCTCCGACAGGGGTGTCACGGCCACCGGCGTACCCGCCGCCTCCATCGATGCGATCCACCCGGCCATCTTGTTGGTGTGATCGATCGGCGCCGCCGCCTCGTAGCCGGGTGGCCTCTCGGCCGCGGCCCAGATCCCGGTGTCGAGCACACCCTTGGTGCGTCCCGTCGGGAACAGCACCGACACGCCGACCTTGGCGTCGATCTCGTGCAACTGTCCCCACAGGCACTCCGAGATCGTGACGACCGCGGCCTTGCAGGTGGCGTAGGTCGGTGACATGGCGATGGGGGCGAAGCCCCCGTTGTTCGACGAGGTGTTCACCACGTGTGTCTCCACCCCCCGGTCGATCAGGTAAGGGACGAAGGCGTTGATCCCGTTGATGACGCCGTAGACGTGCACGCTGAAGGCGAAGCGCCAGTCGTTGATCTCGTGCTCCCACAACCTGCCGTGCGCGCCCGAGGCCACGCCGGCGTTGTTGCACACCACGTCGACGACGCCGAAGTGCGAGATCGTCGCATCGCGGAGCGCCTCGACCGACGACAGTTCGGAGACATCGGCGGCGACGCCGATGACGTCCATCCCGGTCTCGCGCAGCTCGGCGACGGTGGCGGCCAGCCGCGCCTCGTCGAGGTCCGAGAGGCAGATCCGCATTCCCTCCTCGGCCATCCGGATGCCCATGGCCCGGCCGATCCCTCCGGCGCCTCCCGTGATGACGGCGACCTTCCCGTCGAGATCCTTCATCGTCGTTCCCCCTGTTGTCGGTGATCGTGTGGTGATCGCGTGCCGAGTTGTCTCAGCGAAGCATCGCGTACGCCGAGCGGGCCGACAGCCGGCCCGGCTCATGCGCAGTCCATCGGGACGGACCGCCGGGTGCGCGGTAGTCACCCAGCACGGTCACGCGATGCATCACCCGTTCGGCGTCGTAGTCGCCGATGGCGTGGTGACGGGTGCATCGGTTGTCCCAGATGACGACGTCCCCCGGTGTCCAGCTCCAGCGCACCGTGAACTCCGGCCGCTCACCGTGGTCGAAGAGTTGGCCGAGCAGGGCGTCGCTCTCCTCCGGGGTCAACTGCGGGATGCGACGGGTGAACAGGCGGTTCACCGCCAGAGCCGAACGCCCCGTCGCCGGGTGCTCGATGACCACCGGACGCTCGGCCGACAGATCGGGACGGCCCTGCGACCACGCCGTGTGGATGGCGGTGAGCTCCCGACAGAACGACCGCATCGGAGCCGACAGCGTGTCGAAGGCGAGGTACTGATTCGCCCACATGGTGTCGCCGCCCACCGCCGGGCCCGTGAGCTGACGCAGCACGGCGGCGATCGGAGGAGAGTCGGAGAAGGTCACGTCGGTGTGCCACACGTCGGCCCGGCCGCCGCGCTCGCTGTGCAGCAGCGTGACCTCGGGAACACCGTCGAGTTTCTCGGTGAGCGGATGGACCTCCAACTCCCCGAAGCGGGCGGCGAAGTCACGGTGCTCGGCGGGGGACAGGTCCTGCCCGGGGAAGAACAGGACGAGGTGGGTGTACCACGCGTCCAGCAGGGTGGCGAACGACGAGTCATCGAGGCGTCGCAGATCGATGTCGGTGACGGTGGCGCCGATCGTGCCGCCCTTCGGTTCGATGGTGATGGCCATGGCGTCCTCCCTGCCGACCACGATGGCACAGCCCGACCCGCCACGTGTCGTCCGTCACCGAGACGTCGCCGGTCCACTACGGTCTTGGTCGCCCCACGGTGGGGTGATGGGACAGGCGCATGGGCGCCTCGACAAGGGGGATGACGTGGGTTCGACCGTCGGTCAGTTCTGCATCATGGTGAGCGATCTCGAGGAATCGGTGCGCTTCTACACCGAGATCATGGGCCTGCAGGAGCAGGGTCGGACCGAGATCCCCAACGTCAACGAGGTCCACCTGGCCGGCCCCGAGGGCGGTGGCCGCCTCCAGCTGGCCAAGTTCAACCCCACCATGACCCCCCAGCCGATCGACCACGGTCGAGCGCTGTGGAAGATCTACATCAACGTCGACGACGCCAAAGGCACCTGGAAGAAGGCGGTCGACGCCGGGTACACGTCGCACATGGAGCCCGAGCGGCTCGAGCGCTGGCCCGTCATCGTCGGTTTCGTGTCCGATCCCGACGGCTACCTGATCGAGATCATCGAACACGAGGGTCCGCGCCCGGGTCACTGACCCCACACGCGGCCATGACGACGGCCGCTGGGCCATAGGCTCGGCGGCACCGACCGAGGGGGTAACCGATGCATGCCGACGACCTCATCCTGATCAGCGTCGACGATCACATCGCCGAGCCGGCCGACATGTTCGACGCGCACGTCCCGGCCAAGTACAAGCAGTACTCGCCCCGGGTCGTCACCGAGGACAACGGTGTCGAACAGTGGTGGTACGGCGACATACGCGGTCGCAACCTCGGCCTCAACGCCGTGGCCGGCAAGCCGCGCGAGTACTTCAATGTCGACGCCTCCCGCTACGACCAGATGCGCAAGGGGTGTTGGGACGTCCATGAGCGCGTTCGGGACATGAACGCCGGCGGACAGTTGGCCGGCCTGAACTTCCCCAACTGGACGGGCTTCTCCGGTCAGGTGCTCAACCAGGGTCCCGATCGCGACATCAACGAGATCATGATCAAGGCCTACAACGACTGGCACCTCGACGAGTGGTGCGCGGCGTATCCGGGTCGGTTCATCCCGTGCGGCATGCTGCCCCTGTTCGACGTCGAGCGGGCGGCCGCCGAGGTCCGCCGTCTCGCAGCCAAGGGCTGCCACGCGGTGACGTTCTCGGAGAACCCGGCGGCGCTCGACATGCCCTCGATCCATTCGGGGGCCTGGGATCCCTTGTTCGCGGCCTGTGTCGAGACCGAGACGGTGCTGTGCTGTCATCTCGGGTCGTCGTCGCGCTCCGCGGCCACCTCGCCCGACGCCCCTCCCGGGGTGGCGATGTCGCTGTCGTCGGCCGGCACCGTGTACACGCTCATCGATCTGGTGTGGGCCACCTTCTGGGAGCGGTTCCCGACGTTGAAGTTCTCGCTCACCGAGGGCGACATCGGCTGGATCCCCTACTTCCTGTGGCGCTCGGAGCACGTCAACGAGCGTCACGGCGGTTGGATCGGTCACGACTTCTCCAAGACGGGCGGTCCCACCGAGATCTTCCGCAACAACATCCTCGTGTGCTTCATCAAGGAGACCGTGGGCCCGCAGTTGTTCGACCACTTCAATCTGGACAACGTGTGCTGGGAGTCGGACTACCCGCATTCGGATGGCACGTGGCCGAACGCCCCCGAGGAGTTGATGACGACGCTGGACGGGTTCACCGACGAGATCATCAACAAGATCTCGCACGAGAACGCGATGAAGCACTACAACTTCGATCCGTTCGCCCACCGTCCCCGCGAACTGTGCACCGCGGCGGCGCTCCGGGCCGAGTCGCCGGACGTCGATACCGTCACCCTCAACGGCCGCCTGGCCGACGAGCGTGACATCGCCACATGGAAGGCGATCGTCTCAGGCGCCGGCGCTCAGCCGGCAGCGAAGCGCTGACTGCTCGACCATCCCCGTGAGCGGGTCGATCCCGCTCACCCCGCTGGTGAGCCGACTCACATCGCACGACTCCGACCCGTGGCCGATGGTCACGGTGTCGGTGCGGAGTCGCGTGTCGATGACGATCCGCCCGGTCGCCGATCCGTGCTCGGTGTGGACCGTGACCGACGCACCCTCGCCCCCGACGGTGGCGGCGAGATCGGGATGGACCCGGACACCGATCTCGTCGTCGGTGCCCGGCGTGAGTGATTCCAGTTGCGAGTTCATCATCCGCATCCGTCGATGCACGACGAGGCGCAGCGATCGATCGCGGCCGGGGTCGGTGTCCTCGATCGCGTCGATGGCGCCCCGGAGGGCAGCGAGGAGGTCCGGCGGTTCCAGACGCCAGCGACCGTCGGGCAGTACGCGATCGGTGACCCACCCGTGCACGGGGCCGGACGCCACCACGCCCGACGGTGCATCGACCAGCGAGTCGGCGCCGCACCGACTGCGACGCAGGATCGGCGCCAACAGGTCGGCCTCGGTGACCGAGCCGACCGGTGCACCCAGCAGATCGAGGCCGAGGCGCTCGGCCACCGCACCCAGGGTCCACCACACCGGACGACGCTCGGCCCGGGGTGACACCACGGCGTCGGTGTACTGACCGGCCACCGCCAGTTGATAGGTGTCGAGCAGCCACGTGGTGTCGGCCCGTTCCAGTTGATCGGTGGCGGGCAGCACGTGGGTGGCCAACGCGGTGGTGGCGGTGGGGACTATGTCCAGCACGGCGAGGGTCTCGAGCGAGGCCAGCGCCCGTCGCGTGCGATCGGTGTCGGGGAAGGCCAGAGCCGGATTGCCGCCGACCACCACCAGGGCGCGCACGTTGCCACTCTCGATCTCGTGGAGGAGTCCCACACACGGCCACTCGTCGAAGCGTCGGGGCAGTTGGGGCGCACTGGGTGGACCGGGTCCCGGTCGTCCGTCGCCGACGGGCAGCTCGCGTTCGTCGAGCCGGGACAACAACCCGGGGTTGAACCACATGCCGCCGGGCACGTCGAAGGAGTCGGTGAGGGCCAGCAGGACCCACAGCAGGTACTCGGCCACGTCGGCGTGGGCCGACATGGAACTGCCCGTGCCGGTGAGGGCGTTGACGCGTCCATGGCGACGGATCGACTCCACCAGTGTCGTGATCGATCCGGCCTCGAGATCGGTGTGTCGGGCCACGAGGTCGAGTGTCAGCGGTGCCAGCGCGGTCCGCAGGGCGTCGACCTCGGGGCGGTCGTCGAGCAGTTCGCGCACCAGCCACGCCAACAGCACCCAATCGGTACCGGGTCGGATGGCGAGGTGTGTGTCGGCCATGGTCGCCGTCTCGGTACGGCGGGGATCGACGACGACCAGTTCGCCACCCCGGTCGCGGAACCGTCGCAGTCGACGCACCGGATCGGGCATGGCGTTGGAATGTCCGTGTGACACCACCGGATTCGATCCGATCAGCAGGAGGAAGGTCGCCGACTCCTCGTCCCACAGGGGAGTGAGGCCGGACCATCCACCCATCGACTCGGCCACCAGAGGACGACACGGCGTGTCGATGGTGGTGGCCGTGTACTTCTGGCGCGAGCCGATCAGACGCAGGAACCGCTCAGCGGCGCGTCGGCCGGCGGCGTCGAAGGCCGAGCCACTGGCCAGGAACATGGCGATGCCATCGGGTCCGATCGTGGCCCGTACCGAGTCGAGACGCGCCGCCAGATCGTCGAGGGCCTCGTCCCACGAACGGCGCCGACGATCGTCATCCCGACCGACCTGCGGGTGGTCGAGTCGGTGTGACGCGTGATGCAGCTCGCCGATGGCCCGACCCTTGGGGCACGAGTAGCCGCGGGACAGGGGATGGTCGTCGTCGCCGCGGACCCGTGTCACGCGGTCGTCGACGGTGGTCACCACCAGTCCACACATCGCGTTGCACACGCGGCAGAACGTGTGGTGTTCGACGGTCACGACCGGGGGTCGCGCCACATCAGCCACACCGGGGGGCTGTCGCCCACGGTGATCCGGTCGCGCACCTCGAAACCGAAGCGGGAGTAGTAGGCGAGGTTGTCGGGCTTCTGCGTCTCCAGGTACGCCGCCTCACCGTGCTCGTCGCACTGCTCCAGCACCGGTCGGAGCAACGCCGATCCGAGACCGCGGCGCTGTCGCGACGGGTCGACACCCAGCAGGGCCAGGTACCAGTGGGCTTCGCTCGGGTGGGCCTTCTCGACGGCGTCGAGCAGTCGCAGCCCGGTCAGACGGTTGCGACCGGTGGCCAGGGCCCGGGCGCAGGCGAGGTAGATCCGGGTCTCGCGCCGCCGGGTCCGCGGCAGCGTGCCCGGTCGATACCAGGCGGCGGTCCCCACCACGCGCTGGTCGATGGTGGCCGACCACACGTCACCGAGGGGAAGGGCATCGCGCACCAGCGCACCGAGGAAGATGGGGAGCATCCGGTGTTCCTGTACCTCGTCGCGGGCGAACCACCCGAACAACGGGTCGGGCCAGAAGGCGCGACTGGCGGCGGCGATGGCCTCCGACCGTCGCGACGGATCGAGTCGATCGACGTTGGCCGTCATCGAGCGGCGTGGTCGGCGCGCACGAGTCGACCGGGCCGGGCGGGGGTGAGGAGGCCGTCGCGGGCCACCACCTCGCCGGCCACGATCGTGGCCCGGTAGCCGCGAGCGCGTTGCACCAGTCGCTTCCCTCCGGCGGGCAGGTCGTGGAGCATCTCGGGTGCACCGATGGCCAGTGCGTCGAAGTCGATGAGGTTGATGTCGGCTCGTTTCCCGGCGGCCAACACGCCCCGATCGGTCAGACCGAACACCGCGGCGGTGTCGGCCGTCTGCTGCTTGACCAGCCATTCGACGGGCAGTCGGTCGGCGGAGGCGGCATCACGTCCCCAGTACTGGAGCCAGTGGGTGGGGAACGATCCGTCGCAGATCATGGTGCAGTGCGCGCCGGCATCGCCCAGACCGGGGACGGTGTGGTCGTTCACGATCATCTCGCGCGTGGCCCGCAGATCCCCCTCGACGAAGTTCATGACCGGGACGTAGATGCGTCCGTGGCCCTCGTCGGTCAGCAGGACGTCGTAGGCGGCGTCGAGGTCGAGCGCCTCGTCGGGTGTCGGGTCGTAACGCGGCGGGTCGACGAGGGCGAACAGGAGTCGTCCGGCCATCGGTGATCCGGTGGCGCGCACCTCGTCGAGGATCGCGCTGCGCACCGATGGCTGCCGCAGTCGTTCGACGCGCTCGGCCAGTGGGAGCGCAGCCATCGACTGATGGGTCGGTGACGTGATGAACGGATGCACGCGACCTTCGAGCGACATGATGAGCCCGACCGGGCGGGAGGCCACCTGGCCGGTGACGGTGAGTCCGTCGGCATTGGCCTGGGCGATGCGGTCGAGGATCCGTCGGTACTCGTCGGGGGCGAAGTCGGGCCGTTGCAGCAGGGTCATCGTCACCGGTCGTCCCGACACCTCGGCCATGCCTCGCACCAGCGGCCACTCGGCATCGAGGTCGAACAGGTCGGCCACGATGCCGATGGTGCCCCGACCGGTGGCGCCCATGGCGGCAGCGATGCCGAGCAACTCGTCGTGTCCGGCGGTGAGGGTGGGGGTGTGTCGTCCGTCGGCGGCGCGATGGGCCACGGTGCGCGAGGTCGAGAAGCCCAGTGCACCGGCGGCCACCCCCTCGGCCACGATGGCACCCATCCGTTCGATCTCGGCAGCGGTCGGTACCTCGGCATGGTCGGCGCCACGATCACCCATCACGTAGCCACGCACCGCACCGTGGGGAACCATCGCCCCGAAGTCGATGGCATGAGGCGTGTCGATGGCGTCGAGGTACTGGGGGTAGGTCTCCCATGACCACGTGATGCCCTCGTGGAGGGCGGTGCCCGGGATGTCCTCGATCCCCTCCATGACCTGGATCAGCCAGTCGCGGCGGTCGGCGGTCACCGGAGCGAATCCGACGCCGCAGTTGCCCATCACCACGGTGGTGACGCCCTGCCAACTCGACGGCCCGAGCGTCTCGTCCCACGTCACCTGACCGTCGTAGTGGGTGTGGATGTCGACCCACCCCGGTGTCACCAACAGACCGGTGGCGTCGAGTTCGGTGGTGCCGGTTCCGTCCACCCGACCGACCACGGTGATGGCGCCGTCGTCGACGGCGATCTCGGCGGGGCGCGCCGGGCCTCCGGTCCCGTCGATGACGGTGCCGTTGCGGATGACGAGATCATGGTCGGCCATGGGCCGAGGGTAGTGCTCGGCTCTTCTCGCCGAGCGGGTGTCGCTACGCTGCCTCGGCGGCCCGACGGTCGCGGGGGAGGGGACGTTCATGGAGTCAACGGACGCGCGAATCGCCGTCGTGACCGGCGCCAGTCGGGGCATCGGCAAGGGGATCGCCCTCGAACTGGGCGCCTCGGGGGCCACCGTCTACGTCACCGGTCGGTCGGTGGACCCCGGTGCGATTCCGGGGACCATCGGACAGACCGTGGCCGAGATCGAGGAGTTGGGTGGCACCGGCATCGCCGTGGCCTGTGACCATCACGACGACGCGCAGGTGGAGGCGCTGTTCACCCGGGTGGCGGCCGACCACGGGCGCCTCGACATCCTCGTGAACAACGTCTACTCCGCGCCCGATCTGGTGCCGTGGTTGGGCAAGCGCTTCTGGGAACTGCCGATCGAGGCGTGGGATCAGGTCATCGACATCGGTACCCGTTCGCACTACGTGGCCAGTGTGTTGGCGGCGCCGCTGCTGCTGGCCAACGGTCGCGGTCTGATCGTGAACGTGTCCTCCTCGGGCGCGGTGTCCTACGGGCACAACGTCGTGTACGGCGTGGGCAAGGCGGCCGTCGACAAGATGACCGCCGACATGGCGGTGGACCTGGCCGGGACCGGGGTCGCCGTGGTCTCGCTGTGGCCCGGATTGGTGCACACCGAACTGTTGGATCTCGGCGCCACCCGCGATGGTGACGAGGTGTACATCGAACTTCCCGGCGAGGGTCGGTTCGATCTCTCGGGGGCGGAGACACCACGGTTCCTCGGGCGAGCCGTGGTGGCGCTGGCCGAAGCCCCCGATCTGGCCGAGCGGTCGGGTCGGGCCTTCGCCTCGGCCGCGTTGGCCCGTGAACTCGGCTTCACCGATCTGGACGGCACCATCCACGAGGTGCTGCTGCGCCCCGACGCCTGATCGTGGACCACGACCTCGTCATCCGCAACGGCACGGTCGTCGATGGCACCGGCCTGCCCGAGTTCCGGGCCGACGTGGCGGTGCGCGCCGGACGCATCGAGCGGATCGGCCGGGTGCCCGGACGCGGCGCCGAGGAGATCGATGCCACCGGGATGGTGGTGACCCCGGGCTTCATCGACGGACACACCCACATGGACGCCCAGGTGTTCTGGGACGAGCAGGGGTCGAACTCGTGTTGGCACGGCGTGACGACAGTGGTGATGGGCAACTGCGGATTCACCATCGCGCCGGTGCGGACGGGTGCGGAGGATCTCGCCGTGCGCAGCATCGAGCGGTCAGAGGACATCTCGGCCGCGGCCATGACCGCCGGTCTCCGCTGGGACTGGACCGACTTCGCCTCCTATCTCGACGCCGTCGATGCCGCACCGAAGGGCATCAACTACGCATCGAACATCGGACACAGCGCGCTGC
>VERC01000025.1 GCA_018882825.1 Acidimicrobiia bacterium
CCGGGCCGCCCACCCTCCGCCGTGCAGTCCCACGGGAGTGCCCGGCGGCACCACGAGGAGAGGCTGCCGGCTCGGATCGGGGACGAGGTCGACCCCCTCGGCGGCGAGGGCCTGCCCGAGGAGCGCGACGAAGATCGAGTCCGCCGCGAGGAGACCGACGCCCGGCAGGTCCGCGCCTGCCCGAGCGTCCGCTCCCCTCGCCGAGGACCCCGAGGGGCCGCCTGCATCTGGTTCCACCGCCACTCCGCCGATGTTGGCCGACCCCGTGGTGTGCGGGGCCGGGTTCACGTGTCACCACAACGCACTCCGTGGTGACACGTGTGCACTCCTTCTTGCCACCGGTGTCGAGGGCGCCCGGGTGGGGCAGGATCGGTTCGTGCTGGAGTGCGTGCTCAACCTCAGCGAGGGCCGACGAGGCCGGGTGGTGGCCGAGCTGGCGGCGGCGGCCGGCGACGACCTGCTCGACGTCCACTCCGATCCCGATCACAACCGCTCGGTGCTCACGCTGGTGGGGACCGAGGCGCCGCGAGCGGTCACCCGGGCGGCCATCGACCGCCTCGACCTGCGGACCCACCATGGCGTGCACCCACGGATCGGCGTCGTGGACGTGGTGCCGTTCGTGCCCCTGACCGGATCGACGATGGCCGACGCCGTGCAGGCCCGAGACGAGTTCGCCAACTGGATCGCCACCGAACTGGGCGTCCCGGCCTTCCTGTACGGACCCGAACGCTCACTCCCCGACATCCGGCGAGGAGCGTTCACCACCCTCCGGCCCGACCGGGGACCTTCGGCACCGCACCCGACGGCAGGCGCCGTCGCCGTCGGCGCCCGACCCGTGCTCGTGGCCTGGAACCTGTGGCTCGCCCAGAGCGACCTGACCACGGCCCGAGTGATCGCCGCCGACCTGCGCGGCCCGGACGTACGCGCCCTCGGCCTGCAGGTGGGCGATGCCGTGCAGGTGTCGATGAACCTGATCGACCCTCTGCGCACCGGACCGGCGGAGGTCTACGACCGGGTGGCGGACAGGGCGCCGATCGCCCGCGCCGAACTGGTCGGGCTGCTCACCGACGACGTGCTGCGTTCGGTCCCCCCCGAACGATGGGAGCAGCTCGACCTCGGGCCCGACCGGACGGTCGAAGCCCGACTGGCCCGCCGCTGACTCAGGCGGATCGGGGGGCGGCGGCCCGGGCCAGCGCCCGTTGCCGACGGATGCGGCGACGCTCGCGCTCGCTCATCCCGCCCCAGATTCCGAACTTCTCGCCGTTGGCCAGTGCGTACTCGAGGCAGTCATCGCGGACCACACACCCACGGCACACCTCCTTGGCCTCCCGGGTCGATGCGCCCCGCTCGGGGAAGAACAGGTCGGGATCGACGCCGAGGCAGTTGGCCATGTCCTGCCAGGACTCCTCTTCGGATCCGGCGACACCTCCGCCCACGAACTCGGCGGCTCGGGACCCGGTGGGGTTGCTCGTCATGGCGGTGACCTCCTGAGAGGATCGTCAGGGAGAACCGTTCCCCCCGGTGTAATTACACGGTGGTGATTCTGCCCAGTCGGGGCCGATCCTGCAAGGGCGACAAGGCATCGCGGGCCACCGGACCCACCGTGACGGGTGCAGGCACCGCGTTGACCTGCGCTTTCGTCCCCGATGACGCGAAGAGGCGATTCGGCCCCTTCCCCGCGGTCAACCGGCCCGCCGACCCCGCAGCATCTCCCGCTTGTTCTGCAGGAAGTCGACCAGCACGTAGTCGCCCAGGTCCTCGGGAGTGGTGAAGAAGGCCCGGCCCCCGTTGAGCCGACTCATGGCCTCGACGAAATCGGTGAGGTACGGGTTGGGATCGAGCATGAAGGTGTTGATGGTGATGCCGTCCTTGGTGCACAACATCACCTGACGAAGGGTGGCGTCGCGGGTCTCGGGCCGGGTCGGGTAGTCGAAGAACACCTGCCCGTTGCCCATCACGTGCGCCGTCGGTTCACCGTCGGTGATCATGATGATCTGCTTCGTGCCCGTCTGTCGGGCCAACAACCGCCGGGCGATCATGAACGCTTCGTGCATGTTCGTGCCGTAGTCGAAGTCCCACGAGACCTCGGGGAGCAGTTCGGGCTTCAACTCCTCGGCCCGGCGGGCGAACCCCACCAGCCCGAGGTAGTCACGGGGGAACCGCGACGTGATGAGCGCGTGCAGCGCCATCGTCACCTTCTTGGCCGGCAGGAAGTTGCCGCGCATCGGCATCGACAACGACAGGTCGATCATGAGCACCGTGCTCGAGCGCACGAGATGCTCGGTGCGCTCGATCTCGAAGTCCTCCGGGGTGAGCCGCACCGGCGTGCCGCTCCCCGCCCGCTGGATGGCGTTGCGCACGGTGCGGCCGATGTCGAGATTGAACGGGTCGCCGAACTCGTACTGCTTCGTCGAGTGGTCGCGTTCGTGACCGGTGCCGATCCGCGGCATCTCGTGCTGGCCGGCCTTGTCCATGTCGAGCTTGGTGAACAGTTCGTCGAGCGCGTTCTGACCCAGTTGGCGGATGCCACGAGGAGTGAGTTCGAGTCGACCCTCCTTGTTCTCGACGAGTCCGGACTCCTCGAGACGCCGGGCCAACTCCGCCATCTGTTCGAGACTCCGGGCCGCCTCGTCGCCCAGCAGTTGACGGGCCCGATCGAGATCGACCTCGGCCAGCGCACCGGGATTGGTGGCGCCCTTCAGCAGGTTCTCCAACTGGTCGATGTCGCCGAGCTGCTGGAGCAACTGGTTGGCGTCGGCCATGTTCATGGGCTGGTCGCCGGAGAAGTCGTACCGACGGTTCCAGTTCATGTCCGGGAAGGCCTGGGCCAGGTTCTGACCCAACTGATCGAGTTGCCAGCGCAGGTCCATGTCCTCGAGCAACTGGTCGGACAGTGCCTGGAGCTGCGCCCGCTGCTCGGGCGTCATCGAATTGAGCATGGCCTGGGCCGCGGCCATGCGCTGGGCCATGATCTCCAGCAGTTCGTCGAGGTTCTGCGGGTTCTCGGGGAAGAAGTCGCCGAACCGCTCCATGAAGCCGTCGAAGTCCGGCTCCTCACCGCGCTGACGCTGTTCGAGCATGTGATTGAGCTCGGCGAACATGTCCTTCATCCGGGCCATGTCCTCGGGCGTCATGTTCTCGACCGCGCCCGACATCTGATCGACGTACTGCTGCATCAACTGCTCGCGCAGACGATCCATCAACTCGTCGAACTTCTCCCGGGCCTCCGACGAGGTGAAGTCGTGGTTCTGCAGGTCGCGGACCATGCCGGCGAGGTCCGGCGACAGCAGGTCGAGTGACGCATGGCGTTCGGCCGCCACCGCGTCGGTGAGTTCCTGTCGGCGGGCGTCGCCCGAGTCGCGGGCCTCGCGGGCCAACTCGTCGATGGCGTCCCGGTCCATCTCCACCACCTCGCGCAGTTCACGGGCGATGTCGTCGTACACGCCGCCGAGGTCGTGGCTCTCGAGCGTCTCGCGCCGCTGCCGACGCAACTCGTCGAGCATCTCGCGCAGACCCTGGAGCCGCTCGCCGTCGGCGCCGTCGAAACCGTCCTGCATGAGGCGGCGCAGGGCCGCGTTCAGATCACCGTGGTAGAGCAGGTCGTCGGTGATCTCCGAGAGGATGTCGGTGGCGTCCATCTCGAAGCCGACCTGTGTCCCGTCCCAGCGTGAGTAGCGGACACGGTTCGATCTACCCATGCCGGCACGGTAGCGGGAAGACTGCGCCGGTGGACGATGCGAACGACGGGCCCAACCGACCGATCTGGGGAGTGGCCCTCACCGCCGCCGGGAGCGAGGGGCTGGCCCCGACCGCCGACTGGTCGAGACCGGTCTCCGACGGTCGGCTGCCACCGTCGGCCGATGGCGCCGGGTTCGGCGTGGACTTCGCCACCGACCTGGCCCTCCTGGCCGAGCACGGCGTCGGCTCGCTGCGGTGGACCATCGACTGGTCGCGCCTCGAACCCCGTCCGGGCCGCTGGGATGCCGACGCCGTCGACCACGTCACCGAGGTGCTGCGGGCCGCCCGGCAGGCCCGGGTGGAGGTGTGGGCCGTGTTGCACGACGGCCCGGCCCCGGGCTGGTTCACCGACGACGCCCGAGGGTTCCTCGACGACGACGGACTGCGTCGCACCTGGCCGCGCCATGTCGACCGGGTGGCCGAGACGTTCGGTGATCTGGTGGCCGGATGGGTGCCGATCCTCGATCCGTTCACGGTGGCCCGCGATGGATACCGCATCGGCACCCGACCGCCCGGTCGACGCGACGAGGGTGAGTTCCTCGATGCGCTCGGGGCGCTGCACCGGGCCTCGTTGGCGGCCTGGCGTCTGCTGTCGAGCGGCGCACCACCCGTGGCCTGCTGCATCGACACCTGTCCGGTGGAACCGGGTGTGACCTCACGCGAGCCCGACGAACGCGAGGCGGCCCGCGCTCGCGCCGCAGCCGCCGATCGACTGCGCGTCGGCGTGTGGCTGCGGGCCCTCACCGACGGGCTGTTGGCCGTGCCCGGCCTCGGCGAGGTCGAACTCGACGGACTGGCCGGCGCCTACGACGTGGTCGGACTCACCTACCGGGGGGCGCGTACGATCTTCGCCGACGGCTCCGACGGCCCGTATCCGCTCGACGCGCCGGTGGCCGCCGACGGACGGGCGCCGTGGACCGAGGGGCTGGGCGTGATCCTGCGTCGACTGTCCGATGAACTGCCCGGGCGACGGCTGGCGGTGCTGGGCACCGGTCTGGTCGACAGGGCCGACGACTGGCGCACCGAGGTGCTCGCCGGTTCGGTGCTCGAGGTCGAGCGCGCGGCGGCCGACGGCGTGCGGGTCGAGCGCGCCTTCTGGGAATCGGCCATCGACGGATGGACCCCCGAGTGTGGACTGGAGGCGCCCGACGGACTGATCGATCGGGCGCGCCATCCGCGTCCGAGTCTGGGCGCACTCCCCACCTCGCCGCGTTGATGCGCGATGCTGCTCGGCGCATGGGCGCGCCACGGACACCCCAGGACGAGGCCAAGGAGGCCACCGGTCGTCGGGCAGCCGACATGGTCGTCGACGGGATGCGGGTCGGCCTGGGCACCGGTTCGACGGTGCACTGGACGATCGTCGCCCTGGGCGAGCGTCGCCCCGACATCGTGTGCACCGCCACCTCGGTGCAGACGCATGAACTGGCCACCTCACTCGGACTCCGCGTGGTCACCCCCGACGAGATCGGCGGCCTCGACATCGCCATCGACGGTGCCGACGAGGTCGATCCGCGCTTCAACCTGACCAAGGGCGGGGGCGCCGCCCACACGCGGGAGAAGATCGTGGCGGCGATGACCGACCGGTTCGTCGTGGTCGTCGACGAGTCGAAGCTCGTTCCCGCCCTCGGACCCTTCGGCACACCGCTGGAGGTGCTCGACTTCGCCCCCGGCACCGTCGCCGCCGCCGTGGAGCGACTCGGTTCCGGACCGGTGACCACCCGTGACCGACGCACCGACAACGGCAACCTGGTGATGGACGCGCACTTCCCCGCCCTGGAGGACCCCCCGGCAATGGCCGCAGCACTGGCGGCGATCCCGGGCATAGTGGAGCACGGGATCTTCCCGGGCTCGATGGTGGAGCGCGTGATCGTGGCCGGGACCGACGGCGTGCGCGAACTCGTCAACGACCGACGCTGAGGGCGTCGGTCAGTTGCGGCCGCGGTACTGCGAGCGGGGTCCCACCGCTTCCTTGTTCAGTCGCTTCGACAGGTGCAGGCCCTCGAGCACGAACTCGACGGCACTGGCCACCACCTCGGGGGTCTCGTCGCCACCGGTGAGCGCGACCACGTGCGGGCTCAACGCCGGCAGTTGCGCCAACAGCGCCACGTAGTCGGCAGCCCGGACGTCCTCGCCGGCGTTCACCACCAGTTCGGCGTCGAAGGCCTCGACCACGTCGCGCAGGTTCTCCACGGCGATGTGTCGACGGAACGTCTCGAGGACGGCACCCTTCAGCAATTGCTGGACGACGACACCGTCGCGACCCTCCTCGATCGTCTCGATCTCGAGCTTTCCGATGGTCGACGCGGCCAGCGCCTCGAGATCGGACACGCGGGGTACGACGACGGTCTCACCGTGCTGCAACGACCGACGCATGGCATTGGCCGACATCGTCTCGAGGTTGGCCACCGTCAGACGCACCGACACTCCCGAGCGCTGATTGATGTGCGGACTGCGACGGGCCAGCTGCGAGAACTCGGCCACCGTCTCGGCCATGTAGTCGGGGATGACGACACGGACACCGGCGGTGTCGAGGGTGTTCGCCTCCTGGCGGGCGATGGTCACCTCGGTCTCGACGTCGAGCGGGTAGTGGGTGCGGATCTGGGAACCGAAGCGATCCTTGAGTGGCGTGATGATGCGACCACGGTTCGTGTAGTCGTCAGGATTGGCCGAGGCGAACAGCACGACGTCGAGCGGCAGGCGGATCTTGTAGCCGCGGATCTGCACGTCGCGCTCCTCGAGCACGTTGAGCAGCCCCACCTGGATCCGCTCGGCCAGATCCGGCAGCTCGTTGATGGCGAAGATGCCGCGGTTGGTGCGGGGGACGAGTCCGTAGTGCAACGTCAGTTCATCGGAGAGATAGCGACCCTCGGCCACCTTGATGGGATCGACCTCGCCGATGAGATCGGCGATCGACGTGTCCGGCGTGGCCAACTTCTCGCCGAACCGGTCGTCCCGATGCACCCAGTCGATGGGGGTGGCATCACCCATCTCGGCCACCAGATCGCGGGCGTGGCGGGAGGTGGGGTGGTACGGATCGTCGTTGATCTCGGATCCGGCCACGACCGGCATCCACTCGTCGAGCAGACCGGTCAGCGATCGCACCATGCGGGTCTTGGCCTGGCCACGCTCGCCGAGGAAGATCACGTCGTGACCGGCCAACAGGGCGTTCTCCAACTGGGGCAGGACGGTGTCCTCGTAGCCGAGGACGTCGTCGAACAGCGGCTGCCCGGCGACGATGCGGGCGATGGCGTTCTCCCGCAACTCCTCCTTGACCGAACGGCTGGTCCAGCCCGAGGCGCGCAGGGCACCGAGCGTGGTGGGTCGGTCGGGGTCGGTGCTCGCCATCGGGGCTCCTCGTCGTGCGGCCGGCCGCTCAACCTACCGCCGCGCGGCCGGCGGCGTCGGAGACCGGAGTCACCGACGCGGTTCGCCGCTGCTCGCCCCGGGTGGGTAGCGTGACGACCGGTCGTCGACACCGCATCCGATGACCCTCCATCGCTCCCACCCAGGCACCACCCCTTGGGCGCCAACACTCAGGAGAGGCCAGTTCGTGACCGCGACCACCGAACCGCCGGCGATCACCCCCGACATCTCGTCTCCGGCGATCCGCCCACCCCACCGTCGGAGTCCGTTCGCCCTCGTCGACATCTACCGGTCGGCCGTGGGCAAGAAGTGGGTGATGGCCATCACCGGCATCATGCTGATGGGCTTCGTGTTCTTCCACGCCTTCGGCAACCTCAAGATGTACTTCGGCGCCGAGGACTTCAACCACTACGCCGAGTTCCTCAAGGAACTGCTCGTCCCGATCGTGCCCAAGACCTTCGTGCTTTGGGGCCTGCGACTCGGCCTGATCGCCGCCTTCGCCCTCCACATCCACTCGGCCTACTCGTTGACCCGCCTCAACCGGCAGGCGCGGCCGGTGAAGTACCAGTCACCCCGTGACTACGTGGCCGTCAACTGGGCGGCGCGCACCATGCGGTGGAGTGGCGTGATCGTCGGACTGTTCCTGATCTGGCACCTGGCCGACCTCACCTGGGGCTGGGCCAATCCCGACTTCATCTACGGCGATCCCTACTGGAACGTGTCGACGAGTCTCGACCGGGCCCCGATCGCCGCGCTGTACATCGTGGCCAACATCGCCCTCGGCGTCCACCTCTACCACGGGGCCTGGAGCATCTTCCAGAGCCTCGGTTCGATGAGTCCCCGCTTCACCCCGCGACACAACCCGTTGCGTCGCGGTTTCGCCGCCGGCTTCGCCATCCTGGTGGCCGGCGTCAACATCTCGTTCCCCATCGCCGTGATGACCGGCGTGGTCGGCTGAGGAGCACACCGATGAGCACCGTCACCCTCGACTCCAAGACCCCGTCCGGCCCCATCGAGGAGCGCTGGACGAAGCACAAGTTCGACATGAAGTTGGTGAACCCCGCCAACAAGCGGAAGTTCACCGTCATCGTGGTGGGCACCGGTCTGGCCGGCGCCGCGGCCGCAGCCTCGCTGGCCGAACTCGGCTACCAGGTGAAGTGCTTCACCTTCCACGACACGCCGCGCCGCGCCCACTCCATCGCCGCCCAGGGCGGCATCAACGCCGCCAAGAACTACAAGAACGACGGCGACAGCGTCCATCGCCTCTTCTACGACACGGTGAAGGGCGGCGACTTCCGCTCCCGCGAGTCGAACGTGTACCGCCTGGCCGAGGTCAGCGTCGACATCATCGACCAGTGCGTGGCCCAGGGCGTGCCCTTCGCCCGCGAGTACGGCGGCATGCTCGACAACCGCTCCTTCGGTGGCGCTCAGGTGAGCCGCACCTTCTACGCCCGGGGTCAGACCGGCCAGCAGTTGCTGCTCGGTGCCTACCAGGCCCTGATGCAGCAGGTGTCGCTCGGCCGGGTCGAGTTGCACACCAAGACCGAACTGGTCGACATCGTCCTCAAGGACGGTGTGGCCGCCGGCATCGTCACCCGCGACCTCACCACCGGTGAGATCCAGCCGTGGTCGGCCCATGCCACCCTGCTGTGCACCGGCGGCTACGGCAACGTGTTCTACCTGTCGACCAACGCCATGAACTCCAACGTGACCGCGGCGTGGCGAGCCCACCGCCGGGGGGCGTTGTTCGCCAACCCGTGCTTCACGCAGATCCACCCGACCTGCATCCCGGCCAGCGACGAGTTCCAGTCGAAGTTGACGCTGATGTCGGAGTCGCTGCGCAACGACGGGCGCATCTGGGTGCCCAAGAACTTCGACGACAACCGGCCCGCAGACCAGATCCCCGAGGAGGACCGCGACTACTTCCTCGAGCGCAAGTACCCGGCCTTCGGCAACCTCGTGCCCCGTGACGTGGCCTCCCGCAACGCCAAGACCGTGGTCGACGAGGGTCGCGGGGTCGGACCCCTCAAGAACGGCGTGTTCCTCGACTTCGGCGAGTCGATCGACCGTCTCGGCGAGAAGACGGTGTTCGAGCGCTACGGGAACCTGTTCGACATGTACGAGCGGATCACCGACGAGAACCCGATGCGCACCCCGATGCGCATCTACCCCGCCGTCCACTACACGATGGGTGGGTTGTGGGTCGACTACAACCTCATGACCAACATCCCGGGTCTGTACGCGCTGGGCGAGGCCAACTTCTCCGATCACGGGGCCAACCGCCTCGGGGCCTCGGCGCTGATGCAGGGTCTGGCCGACGGCTACTTCGTCGCTCCCTACACGGTGGGCGACTACCTCGCCGGTCTGCTGGGTCAGTCCCCGGTCAGCACCGACGATCCGGTGTTCACCCAGGCCGTGGCCGCGGCCCGTGACGACGTCGCTCGCTGGCTGGCGGTGAAGGGCACGAAGTCGCCCGAGCACTTCCATCGGGAACTGGGCAAGATCATCTGGGACCGCTGCGGTATGGCCCGCGACAAGAACGGTCTGGAGAAGGCGATCTCCGAGGTCCGGGCCCTGCGCGAGGAGTTCCACAAGGACGTCCGCGTGCTCGGTGGCGCCGACGGCGTGAACCAGTCCATCGAGAAGGTCGGCCGCATCGACGACTTCTTCGAACTGGGCGAACTGATGTGCCGCGACGCGCTGATGCGCGAGGAGTCCTGTGGCGGTCACTTCCGGGTCGAGCACCAGACCGAGGACGGCGAGGCCAAGCGCGACGACGAGAACTTCTCGTTCGTCGGTGCGTGGCAGTGGCAGGGCCCCGGCACCCCGCAGGATCTCGTCAAGGAGAACCTCGAGTTCGAGTACGTCCACCCGACCCAGCGCAGCTACAAGTAGCCCGACGACGAACCGGAGAGAGCGAACAATGGAACTCACCCTCAAGGTCTGGCGTCAGGACGGTCCGGCCGATCCCGGCCACTTCGAGACCTACCGGGCCACCGACGTGAAGGACGAGATGTCCTTCCTCGAGATGCTCGACGTGGTCAACGAGAACCTCATCGCCGAGGGCCGCGAGCCGATCACCTTCGACAGCGACTGTCGCGAGGGCATCTGCGGCACCTGCGGACTGATGATCAACGGACAGGCCCACGGCCCGCAGAAGGGCACGGCCACCTGCCAGTTGCACATGCGCAAGTTCCACGACGGCGAGACGGTCACCATCGAGCCGTGGCGGGCCAGCGCCTTCCCCGTGGTCAAGGACCTCATGGTCGACCGGTCGGCTCTCGACGCCGTGATCGAGGCGGGGGGCTACATCACCGCCGACACCGGTGGCCCCCGTGACGCCAACGAGATCCTCGTACCCAAGACGGCGGCCGACACCGCCATGGACGCCGCCGCCTGCATCGGCTGCGGTGCCTGCGTGGCCGCTTGCCCCAACAGCGCCGGTCAGCTGTTCACCTCGGCCAAGTTGGCCCACCTCAACCTGCTCCCCCAGGGACAGGCCGAGCGTTGGAAGCGCACCGAGGACATGGTCGAGACGATGGAGATGTTCTTCGGTTCGTGCACGAACTACGGCGAGTGCCACGAGGCGTGCCCGAAGGAGATCCCGCTCGACTTCATCGCGCTCATGAACCGCGACTACGTCAAGTCGAAGTTCAAGAACCGCAAGCTGGCCGGCCAGCGCTGATCGATCGGCCGAGGTGAACCGGCGAGACCGCCGGTCGCCTCAGCCGGCGTGCTGTCCGCGGCTGCGCCGGTGGCGCAGGAACTCGATGGCGATCGGCAGCAGCGACACGAACACGATGACCAGTACGGCGATCTCGATGTTGTCGCCGATGGCGGGGAACGTGCGTCCGAGCGTGTAGCCGATGAGCGTCAGTCCCGCGCCCCACAGCACGCCACCGATGATGTTGAACCGCACGAACGTGGAGTAGTGCATGTTCGACACTCCGGCCACGATCGGCGTGAACGTGCGCACGATGGGCACGAAGCGGGCCAGCACGATCGACTTCGACCCGTGCTTGGCGAAGAACTTCTCGGCCGACTCCACGTAACTGGGTTTGAACAGACGCGATTCCGGGCGCGTGAACAGGGCCGGACCGACCTTCCGCCCGAAGGCGTAGCCGACCTGATCTCCGGCGATGGCGGCCAGCACGACGCCGATGACCACGACGGCGATGTTGCCGTTGGCCAACTGGAAGACGTCACCACCGTCGCTGAACGTGATGCCGTAGGTGGCCAGTCCGGCGGTGAACAGCAGGGAGTCACCGGGGAGGAAGAACCCGATGAGGATCCCCGACTCGGCGAACACGATGGCGAAGAGTCCGATGAGTCCGAGTGACTCGAGGAGCTTCTGGGGGTCGAGACCCACGGCGAACACGGCGCTCAGGACGGAAGATGACATAGGGCCGAGACCCTAGTGGGCACCGACGACCACCCCGGGTCCGGCCGTCCGGCGCGTGACGGCCGATCAGTACCCCTGCGCCGGATCGACGACCGACTCCAGCGGTTCATCGGCCAGCCAGTGCGTCAGGTTGCGCAGGAACACCTCGTACATGGCCCCGAAGGCGCCCGACCAGTTCCACGACAGGTGCGGACTGACCCGCACCCGGGGGTGGTCGTACATCCAGTGCCCCGCGGGGAGGGGTTCGGGATCGGTGGCGTCGATGTCGGCACCGGCCACGATGCCCGCATCCAGGGCCCGGCGCAGCGCGCCGTCGTCGATGATCGGACCCCGGGCCACATTGACCAGATGGGCGCCGGGCTTCATGGCCGCGAACACGTCGTCGTCGAATAGACCCCGGGTGGCGTCGGTGAGGGGTGCCACCAGCACGACGTGGTCGGCATCGGCCACCAACTCGTCGATGGACCGCACCATGGTCACGCCGTCGACCGGGCTGGGCGCGTCGGTGTGACGCAGGGCCACCACGTCCATGCCGAAGGGCAGTGCCCGGTGGGCGACCGCCGTGCCGATGCCCCCGAGTCCGAGGAGGGCCAGGCGAGCGCCGTGCAGCGAGCCGAGGGGTCGTGGCGGGATGTTCCAGCGGGCCGGGGGTTCGGTGACGAACGACTCGGGCATGTGCTTGGCGAACGACAGGATGCAGGCCATCACCCATTCGGAGATGGGCACGGCACTGAGTCCACGCGAGTTGGTGAGGACGATCCCGTCACCGAGGACCTCGATCGGGAACATGTCGATCCCGGTCCCGATGAGGTGCACCCACTCGACACCCCGGCCGAGCGCGTCGCGCAGCGTGGGTACCGAGGTCGGAGTGGTCAGCAGCACCTGCCCGCGCACGTCGGGGTCGAGTTCGCCGTCCATGGGGATGGGCACCACCTCGACCCGACCCTCGAGTTCGGGTGGCAGGTGGATCGCCTCGAGGCGACCCACATGGCTGAGGATGGTGAGTGTCCCGGTCACAGGGCCGGGAGCGTACCCGAGCCCGTGGAGACCGACCCGTGAGCCCACGGCTACGGTCGCAGGTATCGAACCGATGAACGACCCTCCCGAGTACCTGTCCCCGGCGTGGTTCGCCGCCGCTGATCGACTGCTGCGGGGCGACGCCGGATTGCGCGACCGCTCCCGGGGCGTGCGCCTCGTGCTGCAACAGACGGTGACCGACGGAGACGGGTCGACGACCTGGCACGTGGTGTTCGCCGACGGGGAGGTCTCCATGCACGCAGGCCCGGCCGAGCGGGCCGAGGTGGCCTTCACCTGTGACCGGGCCACGGCCGAGGCCGTGCGCAACGGCGACGAGGACGCCGCCACCGCCTTCCTGTCCGGCCGCTTGCGTATGGAGGGCACGGTGACCGCGCTCCTCGAGCACGCGTCGCTGTTCAGCGAACTCGACGACGTGCTGGCGCCATTGCGCTGACGACGGCGACGTCGGTCAGATCAGACCGAGGTCGCGCACCGCATCGCGCTCCTCGCCGAGTTCGGCCACCGAGGCGTCGATCCGACCACGGGAGAAGTCGTCGATGTCGAGCCCCTGCACGATCTCGTAGGTGCCGTCCGCGCAGGTGACCGGGAACGACGAGATGAGGCCCTCGGCCACGCCGTAGGAGCCATCGGACGGGATGGCCATCGACACCCAGTCGCCCGCCGGCGTGCCCAGCGCCCAGTTGCGCATGTGATCGATCGCCGCATTGGCGGCCGATGCCGCCGACGACAGGCCGCGGGCCTCGATGATGGCCGCACCGCGTTGCTGCACGGTGGGAATGAAGTCGCCCTCGAGCCAGGCCTGATCGTTCACCAGCGCGGCTGCGTTCTGGCCCTTCACCTCGGCATGGAACAGGTCGGGGTACTGCGTGGCCGAGTGGTTGCCCCAGATCGTCATCTTCGTGATGTCGTTGACCGTGGTGCCGGTCTTGGCCGCCAACTGCGCCATGGCGCGGTTGTGATCGAGACGGGTCATGGCGGTGAAGCGCTCGTTGGGGATCTTCGGCGCGTTGTGCATGGCGATCAGCGCGTTGGTGTTGGCCGGGTTGCCCACCACGAGGATCTTCACGTCGGCCGCCGCGTTGGCCGACAGCGCCTCGCCCTGGGGCTTGAAGATGCCGCCGTTGGCCTCCAGGAGGTCCTTGCGCTCCATCCCCTTCGAGCGGGGGCGGGCGCCCACCAGCAGCGCGTAGGACACGTCACCGAAGGCGACGTTGGGGTCATCGGTGCACACGATGTCGGTGAGGAGCGGGAAGGCGCAGTCGTCGAGCTCCATGGCCACACCCTTGAGGGCGTCCATGGCCGGGGTGATGTCGAGCAACTGCAGCACGACCGGCTGGTCGTCACCGAGCATCTGTCCACTGGCGATGCGGAACAGCAGGCTGTAGCCGATCTGACCGGCAGCTCCGGTGACGGCGACGCGGACGGGGCTCTTCACGGGGGGTCCTCCAGAGGGCGTGACGACGGACGCGTCGACACTAGACCCGCCCCCGGAACCGGCGAAAAACGGCCCTCAGAGCGTGTTGTAGGGGAACTTGGCGTCGACGCCCCCGTCGACCACCAGGGTGCGCCCCGTGATGTAGCCGGCCATGTCCGAGGTCAGGAACAACGCCGCCGACGCGATGTCGTAGGTGGCGCCCATGCGTCCGAGCGGCGCATTGGCTGCGTTGGCGTCGCGTTGGGCCTGCGTGAACACGGCGTCCATGCGCGGGCTGAGGATCGTGCCCGGCGCCACGGCGTTGGCCCGGATCCCGTGGGGTCCGAGCTCGATGGCCAACGACTGGACCCAGGCCATCAGCGCCGCCTTGGCCGCGCCGTACCCGGCGTGCATCGGAGCGGCGGTGAAACCCGACACCGAGGCGATGAACACCATCGTCCCGCCCCCGGTCCCCACCATGGTGCGGCCGATCTCCTGCGACAGCAGGAAGGCGTGGCGCAGGTTGATGTCGATCTCCCAGTCGAACGTCTCGTCGGTCATGTCGAGGATGGACTCCCACTTGGCCATCCCGATGATGTCGACGAGGCCGTCGATGCGACCGTTGATGGCCAGCGCGTCGGCTGCCAGGCGAGCAGCGTCGGCCCGGGTGGTGACGTCACCCGACCACGGCACGCCGCACGGTCCGATCTCGGCCGCGATCTCGTCGGCGCGCGCCGGATCGATGTCGACACACACCACCGTCTTCGCCCCGGCCTGGGCCAGCGCGTGCGACGTCATGCGTCCCATGCCGACGCCGGCACCGGCGACGACGAAGGTCCGTCCGTCGACACGCAGACGGGCCAGGAAGTCGGGTACCGGGGACTGATCGCCGGTCGTCATGCCATCACCACTCCTCCATTGGGACGGAGCACCTGCCCCGTCACGAACCGCGAGGCATCGCTCGCCAGGTACAGCATGGCCCAGGAC
>VERC01000255.1 GCA_018882825.1 Acidimicrobiia bacterium
TGCGGTTCGAGCGGGCCTCGGCCCTCTACGCGGAGTTCGGACCCTTCTACACGGGCATGGTCGCACCGGTCGCCGACGTGTTGGCCGAGCTCGGCATCGACTGAGCCGACATGTCGCATGTCGGCTCCGATCCGATCGGTGACGAGGTGGATCATGCGCTCGAGCGTCTGCGCGTCGAGCTGCGGAACCTCGGATCGGTGGTGGTGGCGTTCAGCGGCGGTGCCGATTCGGCCTTCCTCGCCCACATGGCCCATGGCGAACTCGGTGACCGGGCCGTCGCCGTCACGGCAGTGTCGCCCTCGTTGGCCGGTCGAGAACGGGACGACTGTGCCGAACTGGCTCGGGAATGGAATCTGTCGTGGGTCGAGGTGGAGACGACCGAGCTCGACGACGAGCAGTACGTGCGCAACGACGCTGACCGCTGCTTCCGGTGCAAGACCGCACTCATGGACGTGCTCGAACCCATGGCCGCCGATCGGGGTGCAGTGGCCGTGCTCGGCGTGAACCTCGACGATCTCGACGATCACCGTCCGGGTCAGCGTGCGGCGGCTGAACGTGGCGCGCAGTTCCCCTTGGTCGACAGTGGATTCACCAAGGCGATGGTTCGTGAGGCGTCGCGTCGACGTGGATTGCGTACATGGGACAAGCCGGCCGCAGCGTGTCTGTCGTCGCGGGTTCCGTACGGCACGGCGGTCACCGTCGGGGTGCTCGGTCGCGTCGAACGAGCCGAAGCGGCGCTGCACGATCTCGGGTTCGCGTCTCTCCGGGTGCGTCACTACGGCGATGTGGCTCGTATCGAGGTACCCGTCCCCGACCTGGCCCGCATGATCGAGCGACGTGAGCAGATCGTCGACGTCGTGCGATCGGCGGGCTACCGCTACGTCACCGTCGACCTCGAGGGGCTCCGCTCGGGCAACCTCAACGACGCGCTCGACCGGTGAGCGAACCCTCCGGGCCGTCCGCTGCCGACATGGAGGCGCTCCAGCGTCACGCAGCGACGTTGGCGGACGGCATCGAGGAAGCGCTCGGGCCATGGGTCGAACGTTGCGTCCGGACCCGGGTCGAGGGCTCGGGCGGCGTGTTCACCGCCGAGATCCGCGCCCGCGCCGCCGCCTCCGGGCGCGCGGCCGTCGAGGTCACCGTCCCCCGGATCCGGGCGTTGCTCGAGCTCGACATCGACGCCCAGCCGACCGGGCCGCTGGCCATCGTGCGCAGCGCCGTCGTCTTCCCCACCGAGGTCCTGCGGGCCACCGGCGTGCCACCACTCGACCGTGACGACGCTGCCCGGTCGATGTTCCCCGATGACGAGTACGACCTGACCCCGGCGTCGTTCGCCGAACTCGATCCGTCACTGACCGAGGCGGGCATCGTGTGGGGGGCGGCCAAGGCCCATGTGCACCTCGCTCGACGCCGTTCGATGGACGAGGCCGCCGTTCACGATCCGGAAACATCCGGCGAACATCACTGAAACACGTGGCCACGATCCTGCTTCCGTCCTGACCCGACTCACGACGGAGGTTCCCTGTGCTCGACGTCGCCGACATAGACGTTGGCAACACCGCATGGATGCTGATCTCGACAGCACTCGTGCTCTTCATGACGCCCGGCCTGGCGTTCTTCTATGGCGGCATGGTCCGCTCGAAGAACGTCCTCGGGATGTTGATGCAGAACTTCTTCGCCATGGGGCTCATGGCCATCATCTGGGTGCTCGTCGCCTTCTCCCTGGCGTTCGGCAACTTCGGCGATGGAGGGTTGCTCGGCAACTTCGACTTCGCCTTCATGCGCGACATCGGGGCCACCACCGGTGATCCTGCCTTCGCCCTCACCATCCCCTTCGTGTTGTTCTGCGCCTATCAGATGACGTTCGCAGTGATCACCCCGGCTCTCATCACCGGTGCCACCGCCGATCGGATGAAGTTCAAGGCCTACGCGGTGTTCATCGCCCTGTGGCTGATCCTCGTGTACGCGCCGGTGGCCCACTGGGTGTTCGGAGGCGGATGGCTGGCCAAGTTGGGTGCCCTCGACTTCGCCGGTGGTGCCGTCGTGCACATCAACGCCGGTGCCGCCGCTCTCGCTGTGATCCTCGTGCTCGGTCGACGTCGTGGCTGGCCCAAGGAGGGCATGCACCCGCACAACCTCCCGTTCACGCTGCTCGGCACGGGCATCCTGTGGTTCGGCTGGTTCGGCTTCAACGCCGGTTCGGCCCTTGCCGCCAACGGGATCGCCGCCACTGCACTGATGAACACCTTCCTCGCCGCCTCGGCCGGCATGCTCGGCTGGTTGCTGTTCGAGCGCATCAAGGACGGCAAGGCGACCACGCTCGGCGCGGCATCGGGTGCAGTTGCCGGACTCGTCGCCATCACGCCGTGCGCCGGCTTCGTGGGCGGCATGTCACCCATCGTGATCGGCTTCCTCGCCGGTGTGCTGTGCGTGATGGCCGTGCAACTCAAGTACAAGTTGGGCTACGACGACAGTCTCGACGTCGTCGGCGTGCACCTCGTCGGTGGTCTCGTCGGTGCGTTGCTGCTCGGCTTCTTCGCCGATGCCTCCATCAACGAGCTCGTCGCCCATGAGGGCGTCTTCCTCGGCGGCGGCGGCACGCTGCTGTGGTACCAGTTCGTGGCCAGCATCGCCACGTTCGCCTTCTCGTTCGTGGTCTCGTTCATCCTGGCCAAGGTCATCGACAAGGTGATCGGACTGCGAGTGAGCGAGGAGGAGGAGATCGAGGGTCTCGATCTCTCCCAGCACGCCGAGTCGGCATACTCGTTCGGTTCGTTCGGTTCGATGGACCGGGTCTGAGACCGGTCGAGGAAGGATGACGACATGAAACTCGTGACCGCCATCATCAAGCCCCACAAGCTCGACGACGTGAAGGACGCCCTCAAGGAGGCGGGCATCACCGGCATGACCGTCGAGGAGGTCAAGGGCTTCGGCCGTCAGGGCGGCAAGACCGAGGTGTACCGGGGCGCGGAGTACATCGTCGACCTGCTGCCCAAGGTGCGGGTCGAGGCCGTCGTTCCCGACGGTCGGGCCGACGAGGTTGCGGAGGTCATCGTGTCCGCCGCCCGCACCGGCAAGATCGGCGACGGCAAGGTGTGGATCACCTCGGTCGACCGAATCATCCGCATCCGCACCGGTGAACTCGGCGACGACGCCGTCTGAGACCCTCTGGGGTCGGTGCTGACGTGACACCCCAATTCGACAGACGCCCGCTCCTGGAGGACCCGTCCTTCAGGGGCGCGGCGTTCTGTCGTGAGCTCTCGGCCCGTGTCGATGACTGGTTGGCCCGACTGTGGGCCGCGGCCGGAGGTCCGTCGGAGGGTGCGGCGTTGGTGGCCGTGGGCGGCTACGGACGAGCCGAGCTGTCCCCCGGGAGTGACCTCGACGTGTGGCTGGTGCACGCGCCCCGGGTCGCGGTCGCCGCACC
>VERC01000256.1 GCA_018882825.1 Acidimicrobiia bacterium
GCCCGGGTCTCCGCATCGACCACCCGGAGTCCGTTGCGGGTCGGGTCGAGGGGGACGATCACATCGGTTGCCATTCCCGGTCCTGCGTTCGCCGCGGTCACGACGATCTCGACGCGATCGCCGACGGTGACCACGGCGGGAAGGGCACCGAGTGTGGTCGACAACCTCACCGCCGGTGCGACCGACCACCGCTGGGGTGAGTAGTCGGCGACCGGCCACTCCGTAGGAGTCGCGGTGTTCACGCCCGCGCGGTCACTGATCGAGGTGCCCGTCGGAGGGAGTTGGAACGCGAACACGCTCGACGCCGGTCGGCCGGCCGGTAGGTCGCCCAGCGGACATGACAACCCACCGAGCAGGAGCGTGCACTCGCCGGGGCGGGTCACCACGACGGCATCGGTCGGGACGGGGATGAACACCGACGTGGCCTTGGCGAACGAAGGTCCACCATTGGTGACGGTGACGATCCGTGTGACGGGCGTCGCGACATCCGGCACGGTCGGCGTGATCTCGTCGAGCGTGAGGTTGGCGAATGCCCGCACGGCGATGATCAGCTCGGCCGCCGCGGTGGAGCCATCGGGCGTCGACGCCGCCACTCCACCGGTGATGGTGGTGCCGTCGTCGGTCTCGGGCCTCACCGTTCCCCGGAATTCGATCCGGACCGATTGGCCGGGCGTCAGTGCATCGATGGTGCACGAACGCGTCGCCACGGCGCAGGTGGCCGGGGGTCGACCCTCGGCCACCACGGCGGCGAGGAAGAGGTCGACGAAGGGTTCCGGCGTCAGATCGGTGACGGTGACCGGACCGGTGGTGGGCGAAGATCCCGTGTTGGTGACGTCGGCGACGATGGTGGTGATGGCCCCGGCCGTGGACAGCAACGGAGAGGGGTTGGTAACGATGTCGAGTCGAGCGCCCGGAGGTGGGCCCACCGACAGCATCGCCGTCGAGGTGCCGTTGTCGAGCGAAGGATCGGGCGTCGTCGAACTCACCGCCAGTCGCGTCTTGACCACACCGACGGTCGCTGGCGCAGTCATGGGCACCGACCATGACCGGCTGTCGCCATCGGGCAGCGAACCGACGACGCACGTGATCGTTCGAGCGACCATTCGGCACCCGACGGGGACGGCGCCCGCGTCGATCGCCAACCCATCGGGAATCACGGCGACCGCAGTCACTCCGTGTGCGGTCGATGGGCCGTCGTTGCGGATGGCGAAGGAGTATGACGTCGCACCACCCGGCGCGACCAGCGCCGGCGTGAATGATTGCGACAACTGCACGTCGGCCGAGGCCCGCACGGGTGTGGCCGCGGAATCGGTGCCGCTGCGCCGCGGCCCTCCGAGGGCGTCGGACGATGTGACCGCCGCCTGGGTGCGGATCGTCCCGTCGGCCGCCTCGGGGCCGATGTCGAGGCGCCAAGTGGCGAGGACGGCTTCGCCGGGCAGGATCACACCGGGTCGTCCCGAGGCCCCGACGAGTGTGATCAGCAAGGTGTCGGGCAGGTAGTTCCAGACGCCATCGGGTATGGCCGAGTCGGTCACGTATCGCAACGAGGTCGGCACGATGGTGGCGAGTGTGGCCTCGGTGGTGGGGGAGCCACCGATGTTGCGGACGGTCACCGTCTCGGTGATGACGGCGCCGACATCGTTCGCCCCCTCGGGTGTGACCGTCGACGTGGCCACAAGACACGAGGCCGATCCGAATGACGCGTCGTCGATGAGGTCGACGGCTGCGCCTCCGGTCGACTCGATGGTGAACCGTGTGATGGTCTGATCATCGGGAACGCGGTAGTCGTCCCCGTGGGTGGTCCATGTCGATCCATCGGTGATGGTGGCCACGACCTCGCCGCCCTCGCCGGGTGCGCCGATCCGCACGCGGATCGTGCCGGTGCCACTCACGGTGCGATGGGCCAGTGACCACGCCAGGGTCTCGGACGGAGTGGTGGGGAGGTCCTGATGCACCGTCGTGGAGGTGCCGGTGGACAGGACGAGGAACTGGCGGCCGGTGGCGGCGGTGACGTCCTGGTATCCGCTTGCGGCCAGTGTCAGTCGTTTACGGGACGACGTCCAGCCCTGGACCGATCCCGTCTCGAACGACGCGGCCGTGCCCGTCGTCGCCACCGGGCCCTCGAAACCCCCGTTGGCCGTGCGCACCGGTCGGGCGGGGCAGGTCGAGTCACCGGAGGTGGCGACCGGGGTCGTGTCCGGGGCCGAAGCCACCGTCGACGATGTGGTCTGGGCCTCGCTGGGGGTCACCGGTGCGCCGAGGAGGAGCACGGCGGCCACGACGGCGCCCGCGAACGTCGTCCGGCGGATCCCTGCCCCGACCATGGGTGATCCGGACCCTCCCGACCGATTCGCTCGTGACATGGACGGCCCCTCCAGCGACCAGCTGACGATTGTAGGCGGCGACGGTCGACGGCTCGCGGCCCCGGCCGGCCCGGTGAGGTGTCAGAGTGGCGGTCCGCACCGGCAGGGGGCCGGTCGTGGGGAGGAACGATGCTGCAGATCACCGATGTCGACCGGATCAGGACGATCATCCTCGATCGACCTGACGCGCTCAACGCCTTCAATGAGGCGCTCTACGACGCCACCACCGATGCGCTACTCGACGCGGCCGCTGACAATTCGGTGGCGGTGGTGATCATCACCGGAGCGGGTCGTGCCTTCTCGGCCGGCACCGATGTCGTCGAAATGGCCCTGCGCAACTCCGGCGGGATCGAGAACGGTCGTCACGGGTTCCCCGGACTCGTCGATCAACTCGTGGCCTTCCCCAAGCCGCTCTTCTGCGCGGTGAACGGTCTGGCCCTCGGGATCGGCGCCACGATGCTGGCCCTCGCCGATCTCGTGTTCATGTCGACCGAGGCGCGGGTGCGCTGTCCGTTCACGGCCCTGGCCGTCGCGCCCGAAGCGGCCAGCAGCTTCACGTTCCCCAACATGCTCGGTCGACACAACGCCACGTGGGCACTGATGAGTTCGGAGTGGTTGAGCGCCGAGGACTGTCGCGAGATGGGACTGGCGTGGCGCGTCACTTCACCTGACGAATTGATTGTGGAGACGATGCGCCATGCGCGGGTGCTGGCATCGAAGTCGATCTCGTCGCTGGTCGAATCGAAGCGCACCATCGTCGCCGCTCTCGCCCCCCAGATCGAGGCGGCCCGCGAGCGGGAGAACGCGGCGTTCGCCCACCTCATGGGTCGGCCGGCCAACATCGAGGCCCTGACGGCCCTTGCCGAGCGGCGGACCCCCGATTTCGCCGCCATCGATCTCGAGCACGGCTGAGCAGTTCGATTCTTCCCGGATCCTCACCTTCGCTTCGGGGGGCTCTTACGCCCGGGTCGCAGAGTGTGCACGTCCCCGCAGGGACGACACCCGAACCCCTCACCCCCAGGAGCACACCATGAACAAGAAGATC